>NZ_DINY01000065.1:124874-125675 GCF_002426075.1 Empedobacter sp. UBA5528
TAGAGTTGAATTGCATTTCGATTCTAAATCGTCGGATTTTTAACTCTTTTTTCAATACTCAAATCCTTTTTTAAAACGGGCACTGAGGCATTCGAAGTGCAGAACCGTATCCAATATGTCATTTCGGGGTATTGAGAAATCTTTCTATCACTTTTTTATTCATAGCATATCTATTTTAATTATCGGTATTCACATGCCCTTCGGGGAAGAGAGCAAAAAAGTAATCAAAAAACTCTTGGCCGTAAACCTCTCTACTCAAAATGTTTTCACTCCACTAAAGATTTAAAAAAAACTATGGGCTAATATCTTTTTAACGTTGTACTCAAACATTTTCTTAACGTGAGAGTTTTAATGCCAGTTTCTTAATCCTTTTTTAATATTCAAATTCGTTATCACTTTTAACAACGGATTTTAGAGTCGACATACGATTTGCAGACGAGCTTCAATCCATTGAAACAAGCGTAAAAAAGATTAGTGAGCGTATGCGAAACATTTAATCTTTTTAGTGCGTGAAATGGTAATTGAACGTCGAAAATCGCGGTCTTGATTTTTTTTGTTCGTTTTTTCATCAAGGAAAAAACGAATGTAAAATACTTTCTATCACTTTTTTATTCATAGCATATCTATTTTAATTATAGGTATTCACATGCCCTTCGGGGAAGAGAGCAAAAAAGTAATCAAAAAACTCTTGTCTTTGATTTTCGACGGTCAAAATAAGTTTCAGCCATTGAATGTTTTAAATCATTTGCTACGCAAATAGTAAAACATTTTAACCATTTTCTTCAACTTTTTGACACTCGC
>NZ_DINY01000002.1:0-1555 GCF_002426075.1 Empedobacter sp. UBA5528
TATGTCGACTCTAAAATCCGTTATTAAAAAGTGAATTTGAGTATTAATAAGAATAAAAATACGTATAACGTAAAATAACAAAAACCCCTTTCCCAAAAACAAAGTTGGCGCGATGTACTGGAAAAGGAGAGGCTTTTAAAACTAATGTTGAATTAAAAAACGTATGTAAAATTATGAAAGAGTAAACAGATTCACACTCTATCCCCCGAAGACAACACAATAAGAAAGTAAATGATCTTCATAAAATGTATTAGTGTTAATTTTTTTCATTTATTAATGTATTTTTTAAAACTGTTGGAGGGGGATATTTTAGGAGGAATATAGGATAAACAGGCGCGAATGCACGCGCGTGATAATAGAGATGAGGTTCTGAACATAATTACGATAATAAGAAGATAATTTGTAGTTCATTATTTTATTACTTTCATTTTTTTTCTTGATAAATAAAAACGAAACAAAAAAAATCAAGTCTATGCTTACAAGTCGGTCAATAACGGCTACTCGCTAAATGCTTTAGAACATTCGCATATGAAATGCGAACATAAATCATTTTTAACGCTCTTTACGCCGAATTGACACTCGACTTTTCAGCAATGACGGTTTATAAATTCATTGTTAAAAAAGGATTTGAATATTAATAAGAATAAAAACGTAGAACGTTAAGCGTAAAACTTATAACGTAAAAATAAACCCCTTTCCCAAAAACAAAGTTGGCGCGATGTACTGGAAAAGGAGTGGCTTTTAAAACTAATGTTGAATTTTAAAAAACTTATGTAAAATTATGAAAGAGTAAACAGATTCACACTCTATCCCCCGAAGACGCCTTAAGAAGAAAGTAAATGATCTTCATAAAGTGATTAGTGTTAAATTTTAGTTTTCATTTATTAATGTAATTTTTAAAACCTGTTGGAGGGGGATATTTTAGGAGGAATATAGGATAAACAGGCACGAATGCGCGCGCGCGTGATAATAGAGATGAAATTCTAAATGGAATTTGCGATAATAAGAAGTTCTCTATTTATTGCTTTTTGCTTGATCAAAAAGTAATCAAAAAATCAAGTCTGTGCTTACAAGTCGGTCAATAACGGCTATTCGCTAAATGCTTTAGAACATTCGCATGTGAAATGCGAACATATATCATTTTTAACGCTCTTTACGCCGAATTGACACTCGACTTTTCAGCAATGACGATTTATAAATTCATTGTTAAAAAAGGATTTGAGTATTGAAAAAAGAGTTAAAAATCCGACGATTTAGAATCGAAATGATAACGAATTTGAATATTGAAAAAGGATTTAGAAAATGTCATATGATTTGGAGGNNTTGACCGTCGAAAATCAAAGACAAGAGTTTTTTGATTACTTTTTTGCTCATAAAAAAGTGATAGAAAGAATTTTACATTCTTTTTTTCCTTGATAAAAAAACATTTGAGATTAAGAATTTGAAATTAAAAGGAGAAGCTCCTGTGGAGCTTAGGTAGAAATTGTTACAAGTTGATTAATAATTATATGTTCATTTTTTCCTTGATGAAAAAACATTTGAGATTAAGAGGAGA
>NZ_DINY01000002.1:1762-9216 GCF_002426075.1 Empedobacter sp. UBA5528
CTCGTCTGCAAATCGTATGTCGACTCTAAAATCTGTTATAAAAAGTGAATTTGAGTATTGAAAAAAGAATAAAAACGTAAAACGTTAAGCGTAGACCGTAAAACGTAAAAAAAAACAAAAACCCCTTTCCCAAAAACAANNTATGTAAAATTATGAAAATATTTTACTTTAAACTCAATAGGCATATAATAAGTGTGCTATTGGGATTGGTTTGTGCTACACCCCTATTTGCACAAACAGGAAAAACCGTGACTGGAACGGTGAAAGATCATAACCATTTGCTCTCTGGCGTGGTAGTAACAGAAGAAGGTACACAGAATAGTGTGCGAACTGATGCGAATGGATACTATTCGTTGACCTTGCAACATGATGATGCTAAACTAATTTTTGAGCAATTGGATTTCCCTATTCGTGAAGAAGAGGTACTGAATAGAAGCGTGATAAATGTAAGTTTCATAAAAGAAGACGGGATTCAGCTAAAAGATGTAGTGATAAATGCAGGGTACTATGCTGTAAAGGACAAAGAACGTACAGGGTCTATAGCACGTGTAACGGCTAAGGAAATAGAGAATCAGCCCGTAGATAATTTTTTAGCAACGCTACAAGGGCGAATGGCAGGAGTAGAAATAACTCAAGAAAGTGGTGGTTCTGGAGGTGGATTTCAGATAAAAATACGGGGACAGAACAGTTTAAGACCCGATGCCAATCAACCTTTATTCATTATAGATGGCATCCCCTACTCTTCGGATCCTATTGGAGGTACATCTACCTCTGGAAACAGACCTTCTTTTACAAGTCCGTTATCTACGATTAATCCTGCTGATATAGAAAGTATAGAAGTATTGAAAGATGCCGATGCTACTGCTATATATGGTTCGCGTGGAGCAAATGGTGTGGTACTGGTTACAACTAAACAGGGGAAAATAGGTGCTACACAGGTAAGTATTCGGACATCGATGGGGTTAGGAAAAATTACACGCCCATTGAAATTGATGAATACCGAACAATACCTTGATATGCGTAGACAGGCTTATGCCTATGATGGTATTTCTACTTATCCTACAAATGCCTATGATATAAACGGGACATGGGATATAAACCGATCTACCGATTGGCAAAAAGAATTAATTGGAGGTACAGCAGAATATAACACGATACAAACTTCTATAAGTGGTGGTAACACCGCTTTTAATTATACCGTGAATGGTACACATCACGAAGAAACTACTGTTTATCCAGGATCATTTAAGTATTTGAAAAATGCTGTTCATTTGGCTTTAAACTACAAGGATAAAAAGTTTAATTTCTTATTTACGGGTAATTATAGCAATCAAAATAACAATCAACCTTCTACTGATTTAACAACCGTTGCAAGAGAATTAGCACCCAATGCTCCTGCTTTATATGATGAAAATGGACAATTGAATTGGGCAAATAATACATGGACCAATCCATTGGCAAGTTTAGAGTCTAAATTTCTATCAAAAATAGATAATCTAACCGCTAATATGATGTTGAGTTATGCTATTTTACCTGATTTAACTTTTAAAACCAATTTAGGGTTTACCCAATTGCATAGCCGTGAGTTGAGAACTTTTCCGTCGACGATGTATAATCCTTCTTTAGGGCAAGGTAGTGAATCATCAAGTGTAGAATCTAATCAAACGAATCGTTCTTCATGGATTATAGAACCTCAACTAAGTTGGGATAAGAAATGGAATCAACATCATTTTTCTTTTCTTATAGGTGCAACTTTTCAGGATCAAACAACTGATAGGCTGTATTTAACTGCCGCTGATTTCCCTTCCAATGAAATGTTATTGTCTCTGTCTACTGCTGCTTTACAATTAATAGGCTTAGATGAAAAAACAAATTACCGTTATCAAGCTTTTTATGGACGATTGAATTATATCTTACAAGATAAATATATACTTAACGTAACAGCTAGACGAGATGGCTCGAGTCGTTTTAGTCCTCAGAATAGATATTCTAATTTTGGTGCAATTGGTGCGGCTTGGCTATTCACAAAAGAGGATTTTATAAAAAACAATAGATGGTTGAGTTTTGGGAAATTACGTGGTAGCTATGGAATTACAGGAAGTGATAATATTGGAGATTATCAATATTTAGATAATTATCAAACAACATCTAATCCATATAATGGGACAGTTGGTTTAAGTCCTATTCGGCTGTATAATCCCAATTATCATTGGGAGACAAATCGTAAATTAGAAGTTGCGCTAGAATTAGGTTTTCTACATGATCGTCTTAATTTTTCTATGGCTTATTATCAAAACAGATCAGGAAATCAATTGGTCGGTATTGCTCTACCTACGACAACTGGTTTTTCTTCTTTTTCTGGAAATCTACCTGCAACAGTAGAAAATAAAGGATGGGAATTTACTCTTGGTTCCAAAAATATAACGACTAATAATTGGAAGTGGACAACAGAGGTTAACTTGTCTTTTAATCAGAACAAGTTACTTTCATATCCAGACCTTGAAAGCTCTGCTTACGCCAATACTTATGTCATTGGTCGATCTATTAACAACATCAAACTTTATCAATACACAGGTATAAATCCTACAAATAATCAATATGAATTCTATGATTATGATGGAGATGGTAAAATAACTTCTCTAAAAGATCGTGTTGTACTCACTGATCTTAATCCTTCTTATTATGGTGGTATCGCCAATCAGATTCGTTACAAACAGTTGAGTTTAGATGTATTATTTCAGTTCGTAAAACAAGAACGACAATTGTATTTGCCTACAGCAATAGCGGGCACAATGACCAATCAGTTAGTAGACTATGGTATACCTATGCAACCATATAGTACTAAAAATTCTCAAATAGCGGCTAATTATAATTTAATGCGAAGTAGTACGCTTTCTATTGTGGATGCTTCTTACATCCGATTGAAAAACATTTCGATTACCTATGATATTCCTTTAAAAGATCATTTCTTGAAACCTCAAATCTTTCTACAAGGTCAAAATCTATTTACTCTAACGCCTTATAAAGGTGGTGATCCCGAATTTAAGTACAACCGATTTCTCCCTCCTCTTCGCACCATAGTAATGGGAATGAAATTAAACTTTTAATCTGATAAGAATAATAAAATTTAGCACAATGAAAAATATATATACGTTAAGTTTAACAGTCATTATAAGCGTCTTATTCTTTAGATGCAATGACTTTTTGGATGTTGATACTCCTACTTCTCAATACAATAGTGAGCTGGTTTTTGCGGATAAAAAGACAACAAATGCTGCGCTTATTAACCTATATGCAGATATGAGAGAAAAAGGTTTTGTAAGTGGGCAAATGAGTGCTTTTCCTGTTTCTATTGGTCTATATACCGATGAATTGGATTCGTATCAAATCAATCAAGTAGAATCTCAAAATTTATATAATAATACATTACAAGCAAATAGCGCCACTGTCTTACAATATTGGTCGCAAACCTATTATCAGATTTATATGGCAAATGCTATTATAGAAGGTTGTCAAAATAGTAAAGGCTTATCTACACCAGATAAAAATGGTTTTATAGGTGAAGCGCTTTTTGTGAGAGCATTGCTCCATTTTTATTTAGTGAATACCTATGGCGATATTCCTTATATAAAAACAACGAATTATGAGTTGAATAAAAGTGTTTCTCGTTTAGAGAAAGCAAAAGTCTATGAACAAATTACACAAGATTTAGAAGTAGCTATACAGCTATTATCTTCACAAATAACACTACAACGTAATCGTCCTAATCAAGTAACTGCACAAGCTTTACTAGCACGTGTAGAATTGTATAAAGGAAATTGGGTAAATGCTGAAAAATGGGCTTCTACAGTAATTAATACTCCTTCTATAGAATGGCAACAAGATGTTAATCAAGAGTTTTTGAAAGAGAATAAATCGATTATTTGGCAAATTTCTCCTAAGCAAGCTGGTAACTATGCGTATGAAGGTGGTACGTACTATGTCGCAACTGGTCCTCCTACTTCTATTGCTTTAACAAAAGTAAATACACAGTTTGAACCAAATGATCTTCGTCAAAAAAACTGGGTAAGAGAAGTTACAAACGGTACAAGTACTTGGAAACATGCTTATAAATACAAACAAAGAACAAACTCTTCTTCAACAACAGAAAACTCAGTTGTTTTTCGATTAGCAGAACAATTTTTAATTCGAGCTGAGGCACGTCTAAAACAACAAAATAAAGTAGGTGCCTTACAAGATCTAAACAAAATTAGATCAAGAGCTGGTTTGCCTCCTTATATCGCATTGACTGATGAGGAATTTATAGAAGCTATTTTACAAGAAAGACAGCATGAGTTCTTCTGTGAATTTGGTCATCGTTTTTTTGATTTAAAACGATTGAATCTAATCGATCAAGTATTAACTCCAACAAAATCAAACTGGAAAAGCTATTGCCAACAATGGCCAATTCCTGAACAAGAAATATTAAAGAATTCGAATTTAACACAAAACACTGGATACTAATGAAAACAACTATATTGAAGCATTTTATTGTAATGATACACCTCATGTTTTTATTTAACATGAAGCCTGTATTCGCACAACAAACTCACCGAACAGTAAAAGAATCTGAATACGATAAATGGGGAAAAGTTATTGGTTCGCAAATTTCTGAAAAAGGAACTTGGTCTACTATTAGTATGTCTTACGCTACTACAGATACTGTATTTTTGATTAATAACTTGTCTAAACAACAAATAAGTATTGCTGAAGTAAGAGAAGGTGCTTTTATGAAAGAAAATTCTTTTCTATGGTTAAAAAACAATAATCTGTCCGTACTTAATTTAAAAACGCTAGAAAATATTGAGATTCCTGCTGTAAAGAAATATGTTGTTTCAATGGACAAGAATATTCTTATTTCCATAGAAAAACACAACAATGCACAACGAATTGTTTTGCGAGATATAAAAGGTAATAGTATAAAAACCATTGAAAATACGCGTAATTATAGTTTTGATAATGAAACAAATCGAATGGTTTATGAAAAAATAGTTGACANNTTAGAATACATAGATCTTTCTCGCCCTTTGTCATCTAATACGGTGACACATAAAGAAGCTGGTTCTTACATTAATTTTAAGTGGAACGACAATGGTGTCGTTATATTATCGAAAAACGAAAACGCCTTGTCTAGCATTTGTTATTTTGATCTAAAAAGTAAAAACTTAGACTGTATGAATACTAATTTGATAGAAGACGAAATCGATCAAACATCAAATACATTGTATCTTTCTACTAATGCTGAATTCATTTATTTCAACGCCAANNGGATGATTCTGTAGAAATATGGTATGGTTCGGATCAGCTAATCTATCCAATTAGAAAAATGAGAGATGAACGTGGTTATACCCCATATACTTGGGTTTGGAATAGAATAGAAAATACTGTAAAACAGATTACAGACGATGAACTACCTAATATACATTATTTATCGAATAGTAATAAGCTCTTATTATACAACCCATATCAAAACACAACAGATAATAAATTAATAAACGATTATGATGTTTATTTCTATGATTCGAAAACAGCTGTTAAGAAAAGAATTATTCAAGAATTTGATCCAAATACTCATTTATTCGGAAATGTAGGACAAACAGATGATTTTGTTTACTACTATGACAATAATTGGTGGTGGTATAATACAAAACTTGAAACAGCTACAAATCTGACTTCTTCCATACATGCCGAATGGGATAACAAAATACTAGATGAAGGTTATCAACAAATTGCATGGGGAATTGCAGGAATCTCAAATGATAAACAATACCTCTATCTATATGACACCTATGATATTTGGAAAATAAATGTAAAGACATTAGCTTCTACTAAGTTGACAAAAGGCAGAGAGTCGCAGCAAGTTTTTCGTTTTGAGTTATTGACGAAATCAAAAAATACGTCGGATATCCGTCTTATTGACGAAACTAAGAACAACAGGTTGGTTATAAACGATCTAAATACAAGAATTAAATCTTATGCCATATTAAAGCCTAATCATACAATTGATTTACTATTGACAAGTCATGATTTTTTATATACAAAGTTGCAACAAGCCAAGTTAACAACAGATTTTATTTACTTAAAAGAAGCCTATAATTTACCACCAGAATTGTGGTATAAAAAAGATATGAAAAGTGAACCAATACAATTATTCGCAACGAATAAACAACATTATCTTTATGATTGGGGAACATCCGAATTATTGCATTACACAACTATAGATGGAAAAAAACTAAAAGCTGCTATATTTTACCCACCGAATTACAAGAAAGGAAATGTATATCCTGCTATAGTTCGTGTCTACGAAAATTTGTCACAAACAGTAAAAGAATACCACAATCCATCGATGTATAACAACATAGGATTTAATGTATCAAATCTTACGCAACAAGGTTATATTGTTGTACTTCCCGATATGGCATATGATAAAGGTTTTACAGGTGCATCTGCTACAAATTCAGTTGTAGGAGTTTTGAATAAACTAATTGATGAAGGTGTAACTGAAAAAGGAAAAATAGGATTGATTGGACAGTCATTTGGAGGATATGAAACCAATTTTATACTTACACAAACCGATTTATTTAGTGCTGCTGTTACGGGAGCAAGTTTATTTGACTTGGTAAAAGACTATTTTTGGAATGAACCTTACGAAAAAACAGAAAGCTGGCGCTATGAAAATTTTCAATTTAGAATAAAAAAGCCATTTTTTGAAGCGCCCGAACTTTACATAAAAAATTCACCTTTGTATCATGCAAGTAGAATCACAACACCAATATTGAGTTGGACAGGTAAAAATGATACTAATGTACCTCCAGAACAAACGATGACAATTTATACCGCTTTGAGAAAACTCAAAAAAAAGATTGTTATGCTACGCTATCCTGAAGCAAGACATTTTGTATCAAGCAAAGAAGATCAAACAGATTTGACAAGGAGAATAGAACAATGGTTTGCTTTTTATTTGAAAAACGAACCAAAAAGTAGTTGGATTAAATAACCTACAAATAAGAAGAGGTTCCTTTCGGAACCTCTATTTTTAATTAGTTAGTTTATATAATTCTAAAACACACTGGCCAACACCATTTTTTTGCCAAACTTGCTGTGGAGTTGCTTCTTCTGTCATACAAAGTTGATCTGTAGATACAGGTGTACAATCAACTTTAATTTCTTCACAATCTGTAGACGAACTATGTCGAATAAATCCATCGATTAAAGCAGCATCTTTGATAGATTCGTTGCTTTTTGTTTGCTGTGTAGCAAACGCTCCTATTCCAGCCAATAAAAATGCTGCAATAGGCAATACTGTTTGAAGTTTTAAATTTTTCATTTTTTGTATTTTTTTTGGTTTTAACCTACTATATTATACAGGTGTTCGGTTATCCTCCTGCTATCGGCTGGATATCCTAACGAAAGTT
>NZ_DINY01000027.1:0-1348 GCF_002426075.1 Empedobacter sp. UBA5528
TTAACAAGGGGAAGATTACAAATCCTTTAATAATCTATTTAGAGTCCAATAATAATTTTAGTTTTTCGGTGCTCATATTTGTATATTTTTCAGCATATTTTTTTTCAATAAAAATACTTTCATTCCCATATTTTTGTTTAAGCTGTATTATTAATGTATTTCTAGGTTCTTTTCTTAAAAGATTTGTAATACTAGTTGAGCTTTTTTTCTGAGCATCAGAATTCATTAAGGATAGAAGAATTTTTGAAGTAATAGGTTTATTTAAAATACCTTCATTTATTAAACGATCAAGTTCTACTGCAAGAATATTAGATTTATCACGGATAATAGAGCCTTTTTTCTGTCTTTCTTTAATTATTTTAATAGTTAATTCAGGAAGACTACTTTTTGAAGGTAATTTAAATTTTGGATTTGCAAAATCGTAATATGTAAGACCGAATACAGATGCAATATTAATCATCTTGTTAATATTTAAGCCAACTTCACCATTAATGATACTTCTAATATTGGTAGAGTTTGAATCAATTAATTTAGCTAAATCACCTTCTGTAAGATTATAATAGATTAAGAATTTAGAAACTCTTTTTCCATATTCTTTTTGATAAAATTCTTTATTCATATCAAAATAGATTAATTTATTTTGTTTTATCTATTTTTATTTATATATTTGTTTATGAAAACAATAGCGACAGAAAAAAAGTAAATTATAAGTTACTTTAGACGATGTCACTCGTTCGAAATCCGCCAGATTGCCACGAGTTGACCGAGAGTTTGCCTATTGCTGGAATTTTGTAACTTTGCTAAATATTCCAGTAGGGCACTCCTCGTTAACTTTTAGGCAACTCTGACTTGTTCAGAGACGGTTTCTGGCGGAACCACGAGTAAAAGTTGAGGGTGCTCTATCTGGTATTTTACCATATAATTCCTCTACTTTGTAAGTACATCGTTCCATAAAACCCAACACAAAATGAGAACGAAACAATTTCCATTCATCCGTAAAAAACCACCAGACAAAGTCTGTTTGTTTTTTCCATTCTTTTAAAGAACAATACTCCGTATTTATAACATTTTTAAAACACGGATCGTAAAGTAAAGGGCTATCCTTTCTTTACACGCTCTCTATCAGAGCCTCGGTAAGGAGACTTTGAAAGCATTCGTTTTATCTTTTTTATTCGCACACTAAATGTAAAGCGTTTCATGTCATTTTCCAAATTTATTGGGCTCTGCTACCTATTATTTAGATGTGAGATGTGAGATTTTAGTATTGAGAGAATTCAATTATGTACAGATTAGATTTCTTGAAATGACAGAATATTAGAAAATAAAGTGTTAAAAAGTGTTAAATTCC
>NZ_DINY01000027.1:1396-93696 GCF_002426075.1 Empedobacter sp. UBA5528
CCATTCTGTATCCATTGTATATACGTTCCGTATGGTTTGTTCGTGGTTCGTGTATCGGAAGGGATTGTTAAGATGTAGTATGTATTAAGTAAAAAGTACAGATTAGATGTGGGAATTGTAGTATGTAAAAAGTATAATGTAGTAAGTATTTGAGGTTAAGAATGAGGTTCTGAACATAATTACGAGAATAAGAAGATAATTAGTAGTTCATTATTTTATTACGTTCATTTTTACTCATGAGTTATTATTGTTTTTTAATGAATTCATATGCCCTACGGGGAAGTCTTGACACAAAAACGAACCAAAAAAGTCAAGTCTGTGCTTACAAGTCGGTCAATAACGGCTACTCGCTAAATGCTTTAGAACATTCGCATATGAAATGCGAACATAAATCATTTTTAACGCTCTTTACGCCGAATTGACACTCGACTTTTCAGCAATGACGGTTTTGGAATTCGTTCTTGAAAGTGACAACGAATTTGAGTATTGAAAAAAGAGTTAAAATCCGACGATTTAGGATCGAAATGCAATTCAACTCTAAATTATTGGAATAAAAAAGTTGAGGTGTTTGAACGAAGTGAGTTATCAACTTTATGGAAATAATTTATTTAGTTGAACCATTGAGAGACTACTGTCGGCATCTTTTTTTGTTTCGTTTTTTTGGATGCTCAAAAAAATGAAAGTAAAGAAAATATTTAAAATAAAGAAAAAACAAAAAAAACCTTTCCCCAAAAACAAAGTTGGCGCGATGTACTGGAAAAGGAGTGGCTTTTAAAACGAATGTTGAATTTAAAAACAATGTAAAAACGTAGAACGTAATACGTATCACGTAAAACATAAATAAAACCACCTTTATTATGCTAGAAAAAGAATTTGAATTATTAAAAAAAGGTAATTCTGCTGCCTTCGAACGTATTTATGTCAGGTACAATAAACGAATCTTTTGGTTTGGTAAACAAATAATTGAGGATGAGTTTGTAGTAGAATGTTTGGTACAAGATGCTTTTCTGAAATTATGGGAATATCGTGAGAAGATTGAGTCCCTTGATCATATCTTTTTCTTTTTGAGGCTTGTAATGAAGTACAGTTGCTATTTACATTATCGTAAACCGAAGAATAAGTTTTTTGCAACAGTAAACTCGCTAGAGAGTTATGAGAATTATCAAAGTTATTTGGCTGGATATGATCCCGCTGATGTAATAGAAAACCTGAATGAACAAGAAACACAACAGCACTATTTTGATGAAATTATAAAAGTATTACCTCTATTAAGTACTGAAAGAAAACATTTGATAGAACTTTGTTTAAAACATGGATTTAAATATAAAGCGATTGCTAAAGCAATGGGAAGAGGAATAACAGAAACCAGTAACGAAATTAAACATGCTATAGCGGATCTTAAGAAGATTTTAAGTCATCATGATAAGTTAATTATTAAAACCAAAACAGTCTCTACTGAAGAGAAACAAGATAAAATATCCGAAACACAATCGTTGATATTAAAACTTCGATGTAAGCATAAACAATCTTTTGCCAATATCGCTGAAGAATTAGAACTGTCTCAAAAAGAAGTACACAACGAATTTATAGTCGCCTATAAATTCACTCAACAAAACAAAGTTCAATCACTAAACTATTGATGATGGAAAAATCTACTTTAATACTCACTCGAAAAATACAATTAATTATCGATTTACCAACTCAAGAAGAACGTAAAGAAGTTTTGGATACGCTTTATAAATGGCAAAATAGATGTTTTAAAGCCGCTAATTTGATTGTTTCTCATTTGTATGTACAAGAAATGATGAAAGATTTTTTTTACCTCTCTGAAGGAGTTAAATATAAATTAATGGACGAGAAGAAAGATGCAGAGGGTATACTAGAGTGCTCTAGAATGAATACCATTTATCGTGTACTTTCAAATCGTTTTAAAGGAGAAGTTCCAATGAATATTTTATCTTGTTTGAATAATATGTTGTATCAATCTTTTAAAAAAGATTGTGTCAAATATTGGAAAGGTGAAATCTCATTAAAAAATTTTAAACGAGCTATGGCATTTCCTTTTAATAGCAGTAAAATAACTAAATTATGTTATAATGAAGAGAAGAAAAATTTTTGTTTTATCTTATTTAAAATACCATTCAAAACTTATTTAGGAAAAGATTTTACAGGTAATAAAAAACTACTGGAACAAGTGATAAGTGGAGAAATAAAACTTTGCACTTCACAAATAAAGTTAGAAAAAAGTAAAATATTTTGGTTAGTAGCCGTTGAAGTTGAAAAAGAAAACCATCAATTACAATCCGAAATTATTGCAGAAGCTTCCTTGTCGTTGGAATATCCATTGGTTGTAAAAGTAGGTAAATCTCGGCTTACTATTGGTACTAAAGAAGAGTTTCTTTACCGAAGGTTAGCGATACAAGCATCCCGTCAACGAACGCAAGCAGGAGTAGCCTATGCGAAATCGGGAAAAGGAAGAACGAGAAAACTAAAAGCCCTAGATAAAATGAGTCAAGTAGAAAAAAATTATGTGCATCATAGACTACATGTCTATAGTAAAATGTTAATTGATTTTTGTATCAAATATAAAGCAGGAACACTTATTTTATTGGATCAAGAAGAAAAAATCGAGCTAGCTAAAGAAGAAGAATTTGTACTGAGGAATTGGAGTTATTATGAACTGATGACTAAAATAAAATACAAAGCAGAGAAAGCAGGAATTGAGCTTATTATAGCATAAATTATAATTTTTGAGGGTGATTGTACACCCATAAGGTGAGGTTGATTACGAACACTCACTAAATGTAAACAACATATACTAAGAGTGTTTGAGTGTATACTTGAATAGATAAAGGCAACATAGTGGCAGTAGAATGTATATAAAAGATTTTTGTAGTTCAGGTGTTGTGATGCTAGTTTAGTTGTTTTTTATACAAAAAGTCATGGTTAAAATATTTTATACAAATGTTTTGATTTTTACTACAACAAATGATTAAACGGTGATGGTTTGCTGATTTAAGCAAAGCAACAGCGGATACTTTGTGGTTAAGGACTCGCGAAAATTACCGCGAAGCGGGAATCATTAATTAAAAAAACATTATAACTTATTATAGCATACATTAAAAACAAGAAACATTGATTTGATTTTTGTAGATTTGAGAAGCAAGCATCTCCTCTACTTCATTTATCAACCAAATAAATAGTACATACCATAAATATTCTGTAAAAGACTTAGCTGAGTTAGGAGGCTTTTCCTCTGTACGTCACTTTTCTGATGTTTTTTTTTCAAGTGACTTCGTTACGTCCTTATGAATATATAAAACAATTGAAATTCAATTTGAACAAAGACGATTAAAAAGAAAAGATGGAAAAATTATAATAGAAGTTTTAATAATCAAAACTCCCTTGTATAGTAAATTTAGGATTAAGATCAATTGGTGTATAACTATAACAGGATTTATTTAAAAACATGTATAGTTATTTTAGGACGGGTCATTAGGACGGGACAGTAGCAGGATACTCCCAACATCAAGGCAAGATGAAGGCAACATAGTGGCAGTAGAATGTATGTAAAAGGTTTTTGTAACTCAGGTGTTGTGACGATTGCCTAGTTGCTTTGTAAAAAAGATAAACGTATTAAGTTGTAATAATTGTATTAAATAAAAAAGGAGCTATTAATTAGCTCCTTTTTTATTTTGATGTTTTTTGGCGTGCAATTCCTTCAATGTTGCTTTTTGTTCTGGCGTAAAAACAGCATTGATTTCATTAAACTCCTTTTGACGAACTTCTTTCATTTTCTTTTTCAATTCAATTTTTTCGTCTTTGTAGCTGTCCTCAATTTGTTTGATTTTGATGACTTGCGCATCTGTCAAGTTCAAATCTTTTTTTAATTGTTGTAATTTCTGCTCTCTCGATCCTTCATTTCTGTCTTGCGCTGAAGCAGTTGTTAAAGTGAAAGCAATTAATCCTAATCCTACATATTTATAAAATGCTGTTCTCATAATTATCAACTTTTTTTGTTTTATTTATTCTTAAGACTTCAAAAAATTAAAAAGGTTTAAAACGATAAATGTTAAAATTTTTCGGTTATGATGAAATCTTTTAAAAGATGTAACATTTGTGATGAATAATCGGCCAATATTTTTTTAAATTATTTTTGAAATCGATTAAACCTTTTCCAAAAAGGATTGTCAAACAAGTTGTAAAATTATAAAACTACAAAACGAAAAATTAAACAAATGAGGTTAAGAAGTTTATTTGCTTTGATTTTTATTTGTGTTTGTGCAGGATTGAATGCGCAAGAGCTTTTAAAAATTAAAGGGAAAGTCTTATCAAGTGAAAACAAACCTGTAGAATACACTACAATATCGCTTGAAAGCTCGGAAGATGGAGTTGTGGCAGAAGCGGCAACGGATGCAAAAGGAGAATTTACAGTAGAAGCAAAGGCTGGGCAATATGTTCTTGTGATTGAGCCATTGGGATACGATGTAATAGAAAAACAGATTAATTTAGAATCTGCATTAGATCTAGGTACTTTTACTGTAAAAACGACGCAAACAGTTTCGTTAGGAGCAGCAGTTGTAACAGCGGAAAAGCCAATTTATAAAGTAGAATTGGACAAAAAAGTGTATGATATGGCGAATGATCCAATGTCGCAAGGTCAAACATTGTCTGATGCTTTAGCAAATGTACCATCGGTTTCTGTTGATGCAGAAGGAAATGTTTCGTTGAGAGGAAATGATAATGTAAAATTCTTGATTGATGGAAAACCTTCGGGAATGTTGGGTGTTTCTGATGTAGCGGAAGCTTTAAAAAATATTCCAGCCGAAAATGTAGAACGTATTGAATTGGTAACAAACCCTTCTGCTCGTTACGAAGCTTCAGGTTCTGCGGGGATCATCAATATTGTATTGAAAAAAGGTTCTAATACAGGTTTTAATGGTTCTGTAACCTTGAATGGAGGAATTCCTAAAATGGTTGGAGGAAATGTAAACTTGAATTATAAAACAAAAAAATATAACATTTTTACAACTTTAGGTTCTCGTTATATGGATAGAGAAGGTGAAGGTTCTGCTTTTATGACAAGTTATAATGAAGGAACAGATGTTGTAAAACAATATAGATCTACAAACCGAGATAATAATAGAATTCGTAGAAATTACAACATTCGTTTGGGTGGAGAATATTATTTAGATGATAAAAATACAATAGGTTTATCTGCAGGTTATCGTTACAATAATGGAAATAACAATGCTTTAGTTGATTATAATTACTTTGATAATGCAATGACTTTCTTGAAGAATGAATATAATCTTCAGAAAGAGAAAGAAATCGAAAATAACTTTGATTTAGATTTTAATTATAAACACGAGTTTGATAAAAAAGGTCATGAATTTGCATTCACAGGACGTTTTTCGTCTCAAAAAGAAGACGAAGATGGTTTTGTTAATGGTTTGACAAAAGTATTAGACAAAACTACAGGTAACTATGTAGATGAAATTACAAATCGTATTACTGATAATTTAGAAGATCAGAAAAATGTAGTGTTGACAGCAGATTATGTTCGTCCGATTGGTGAAAAAGGAAAATTTGAATTAGGTGCTCGTGCAGATTTTAGTGATACGAAAACTAATAACAAAACATTCTTTTTAACTGACGCTGGAGATTATGAAGAAGATAGTAGATTCTTTGCAAATGTAGATAATCAACAAAATGTATTTGCGGCTTATGCACAATATGGAAATGCGATTGGAGAAAAATTTCAATACTTCGCAGGTTTACGTTTAGAGAGTTCTGATATGAAAATCAAAAACTACACAAGCGGAGAAAATATTTCAAAAAAATATACAGATTTATTCCCAACATTAACGTTGAATTATAAGTTTACTGAGAAAAACGAATTACAATTAAGTTATTCTCGTCGTGTTCGTCGTCCAATGGGATTCATGTTAATGCCTTTCTTTTCTGCAACAGATGATAGAAATGTAAGAAATGGTAATCCAGATCTTAATCCTACTTATACAAATTCATACGAGTTAGCTTATATCACAACTGTAGGAAAGTTGATGGTAACGCCAAGTTTATTTTACCAAAGAACAACTGATATGATTAATCAGTTTCAACGTAAAAATTATAACGATAACGGAGATGAAGTATTTATTACAAAACCAATCAACATTGGTGATGAAGATCGTTATGGTTTAGATTTAACAGCGACTTACAAACCAGCTAAATGGTGGAGTTTGATGTTCAATGTAAATTTATTTGGATACAATAGAACAGGTTTCTACGAAGAAACAAACGTTGTAAAAGATCCTGTAACAGGAGTAGAAAGTACAAAAGTAGATACGCAAGATTTCTCTGGAGACGGATTTAGTTCTCGTGGACGTTTGTCTTCTAACTTTATATTACCTGCAGATTTCAAAATTCAGGTTGCTGGAAATTATATGGGAAGCATGAAAACCGCTCAACAAAAAATTGAAGATAATTTGTCAATGGATTTCTCTTTATCAAAAGATTTGTTCAAGAAACAAGCTACATTATCTTTAAATATTCGTGACGTGTTCAACTCAAGAAAAAGAGAGTCTACTACTTATGGAGCAGATTACACTAATTACGAAAGTATGCGTTGGATGAAACGTTCAATTAACTTATCGTTTACATATCGTTTTAAGAAAACAAACGAAAGAGAAAAGAATAAAGAACAACGCCCAGATGGAGAAGAAATGGGAGGTGGAGAAGAAATGCAAATGCAAGCAGCTTCTTAAGAGTTTGAAAATAATCGATAAAAAAATGGATCGCAATTGCGATCCATTTTTTTATCATTTTGAATGAAAACGAATTATTTGTTTTTTAACAAATCACGAATTTCAGCCAATAATTCTTCTTGTGTTGGTCCAGCAGGAGCAGCTTCTTCAGCAGGAGCTTCTTTTTTCAATTTGTTAATTCCTTTAATCATTACGAATAAAGCAAATGCAACAACTATAAAAGAAATAGCAGCAGCTAAAAAGCTACCATATTTAATGGCTGTTCCTGGAATTACTAATGCAGCTAAATTTTCAGCGTCAATAGCTTTCAAGGCTGGATTTAAAATGGCTGGCGTAATGATATCTTCAACTAAAGAAGTAACAATTTTACCAAAGGCACCACCGATAACTACACCGACAGCTAAATCTACTACGTTACCTTTTACTGCAAACTCTTTAAATTCTTTAAAAAATCCCATAAGTCTATAATTTATTTCTAAGTTTATAATAATTCTAAGGTTGATTGATATCTAATCTATTTTTAGAAGAGATAAATAAGTATAAACCGATTAACATAAAAGGAATACTTAAGATTTGACCATTGTTTAATCCTATATTCAACATTTGAGCAACTGCTTCTTCTCCTTGATTTTCTTTATAGAACTCAACAACAAATCGTATTAAAAATAATAAAAATAAGAATATGCCTAACAAAGCTCCCAAATATTTTGTCTTATCTGTTTTGTTGTACATATAAAGCATAATAATTCCTAAGATAACATATCCAATCGCTTCATAAATTTGAGCTGGATGACGAGGAATTACTTCTCCATATCCCAAACTTTGTTGATGAAATTTTACTGCCCAAGGTAATTCTGATGCTTTTCCTACAATTTCTGAGTTGTAAAAATTTCCAATTCGAACCGCAGCTCCACCAAAAGGAACAACAACAGCAATACGGTCTAACAACCACAATACATTACGATGCAAATATTTTCTACTAAATAAATAGGAAGTTAAAATTACACCTAATGCAGCTCCGTGACTTGCAAGTCCACTAAATCCTACAAATTCGTAATCTTGTAATAATCCAAAGAAAGCACTTTGTCCTGGTGAGTGTTGTACAGGTAAGAAAACTTCGATTGGTCGTTCAATAAACGCAGCAGGATCATAAAAAATATATTCTCCGAGTCTTGCACCTACAATTGCTCCAATAAATGTGTAAAGGAATAAAGGGTCAAGTAATTCTTTTTTCTGATTTTCTTTCTTGAAAATATTTGACATCAAATACCAGCCTACTACAAAGGCAACTATCCAACATAAACTGTAAATATGTACTTTGAATCCTGCTATTTCAAATAAATAAGGTTTTGGATTCCAATCGATAAACGAAATTAAGTTAATCATTAATTTTTCTTTTTAGGTACAGGGTCGTATCCATGTCCTCCCCAAGGATGACAGCGACCAATTCTTTTTGTTCCGAGCCACAAACCTTTTAGCAAACCATGTTCTTTTAGCGCCTCTATCATATAAGAAGAGCAAGTTGGTTGATATCTACAATTGCTTCCCATCCAAGGAGAAATCGCTAATTGATAAAATCTTACCAACAGAATAAATGGTGTAACCAAAATTTTGTTCATCTCACAAAGTTAATCAATAACCGAAATAAAAAAGAATCAATCTAAAAAGTTTATGCTTTTGCAGATTGATTCTCTATACGATACGTGCTTAACGCAGATTATTTTTTAGTATAACTCGCTGGATCTAATGCTTTGTAAGACCAGTTTTGTAAAAATTCTAACACAACTTTCGGATCGTGTCCTTTCACTTCTTTGCTTTCAAGATAAGCCGAATTTTGTGTATGAATTAAATTTCCTTTCTCATCTAAAATCACAAAAACAGGAAATCCAAAACGCTCTGGATGTTTCAATGCAGCTAACGTTTCTTCGTTTTTATTTTTTGGAGAATAATTTACATGAACCACTTCATAATTATTCGCGATATAATCTTTTACTTCTTGATTTTCTTTCGTCAATTTATCAAACATAATACACCAAGCGCACCAATTTCCACCAATTTGCAATAAAACGTGTTTCTTTTCTGCAGAAGCTTTTTGTACCGCATTCGCAATATCTACTTTCGGATTTGCTTCTTCGCTATAAATTTTTGGTTTTTCAGTTTGTTGACCAAATGCAAAACTTAATGATAAAATCATTAAGCTAAAAAACATAGTTAATTTTTTCATTTCAAATTCTAAATATTAAGTCGAATTTACAATAAAAAATTATGCCGAAAACGTTTTTCTACGAATTAATAATCGTGTAGTATAAATTTAGTTTTTCTTGAACAGAATTTATTTCATTATTTTTTTCGTTTTGATTAAATTGATTAATCATATTGATTGAGAATTTTGATTCAAATTCTAAACGGTCCAATTCTATTTCATAAAAATTAATTTGATGATGAATTTGTGTGAAATAATAATTCACCAATTCAACATACATCAATCTAAGTTCTTGATTTACTCTGATAAATTCTACAAATTCTTGCAATTCGACCAAAAACTCAATCATTTGTTTATTGATTTCTGATTGTTTATCTTTTAGTTCAATCTTTTTCAAATAATCAGTTGATAAAGCAATTTTATCACCCAAAAGTTGGTGCTTTCTTGTTAAAATTAAAGCACATTCTAACGCTTTCTTCATCATTTTAATTTTTATTCTAACACAAAGAAAATAAATCTAAATGCCAAAATATGTCGCCCAAAAAATCATTCATTTTGACAAAACATTCCCTAACTTTGAAATCTAAACAAGATTTTATGAATGCGCCTTTAGCTGAAAGAATGCGTCCAAAAACGCTTGAAGAATACATTAATCAAAAGCATTTGGTGGGCGAAAACGGACCAATAAAAATGATGTTGCAACATGATATGATTGCTTCGATGATTTTTTGGGGACCGCCAGGGACAGGAAAAACGACACTAGCTCAATTGATTTCCGAATTAACTGATCGACCATTTTATACGTTGAGCGCCATAAATTCTGGTGTGAAAGAAGTGCGTGAAGTAATTGAAAAAGCAAAGAATCAAAATTTGTTTTCGGGAACGAAAAATCCGATTTTATTTATAGATGAAATTCATCGTTTCAATAAATCACAGCAAGACAGTTTGTTGGGAGCGGTAGAAACTGGTTTGGTGACTTTGATTGGAGCGACAACCGAAAATCCAAGTTTCGAAGTTGTGCCAGCTTTGCTTTCACGTGCGCAAGTTTATGTGTTGAAACATCTCGAAAAAGAAGATTTAGTCGATTTGATTGAACGAGCTACAAAAAAAGATACAGTTTTATCTAAATTAAATATTGAATTAGTTGAAACAAATGCATTATTAAGATATTCGGGAGGTGATGCAAGAAAATTATTGAATGGTTTGGAGTTGGTAATTAATAGTTTTTCTCCAACTGATAAAATCATCATCAACGATGAAATTGTGCATGAACGTATTCAGCAAAATTTAGCGCGTTATGATAAAACGGGTGAACAACATTATGATATTATTTCAGCTTTTATCAAATCGATTCGTGGTTCAGATCCAAATGGAGCGGTTTATTGGTTAGCTCGAATGATTGAAGGTGGTGAAGATTTGAAATTTATTGCGCGAAGAATGTTGATTTCAGCTTCCGAAGATGTGGGAAATGCAAATCCAACAGCGATGATTTTGGCGAATAATACATTTCAAGCTGTTTCGGTGATTGGTTATCCAGAATCTCGTATTTTATTGAGTCAATGTGCGGTTTATTTAGCAAATTCTCCAAAAAGTAATGCAACTTATTTAGCGATTGGTAAAGCGCAACAAGTTGTGAAACAAACAGGGGATTTACCTGTTCCGTTGCATTTACGAAATGCACCAACTAAGTTGATGAAAGATTTGGATTATGGAAAAGAATATAAATATTCGCACGATTTTCCAGGAAATTTTGCTGAACAAGAATTTTTACCAAATGAAATTTCGGGGACGACTTTTTATGAGCCAGGAAATAATAAGCGAGAACAAGTGGATAAACAATCGCTGAATCAAAAGTGGAAAGGTAAGTATGGATACTAAAAATAAAAATCTCAGTTAATCAAGTTTAACTGAGATTTTAAGGTTTGGTTGATTTTTTTGGTTTAGATTGGTTTTATATGATAATAGGTTGGTGATTGTATATATACAAGGTTTGTGCCAAAACTTAATAAAAAGTAAAAAATTGATTAAAAAAAAGAAAAAATTAAACTTTTTCGATCTAAAAAAGAGATTTATATTTATAAAATAAAGAAAATGAAACAAATACAAATTATAAACGGACCTAATTTAAATTTACTTGGCGTTCGCGAACCAGAGATTTATGGAACACAAACTTTCGAAGATTTTTTTGAAAATGAATTGAGAAAGCAATTTCCAGAAGTTTCGTTGCATTATTTTCAATCAAATCACGAAGGAGATATTATTGATAAATTGCACGAAATTGGTTTTAAATATGACGGAATTATCTTGAATGCTGGTGCGTATACGCATTATTCGTATGCGATTGCAGATGCGATAAAAGCGATTACGACTAAAGTGATAGAAGTTCATATTTCGGATATTTATGCGCGCGAAGATTTCAGAAAAAATAGTGTAACAGGTGAAAGTTGTCTAAAAATTATTTCAGGAAAAGGTTTACCAGGTTATGTTGAAGCTGTGAATAATTTTGTGAAATAATTAATAATCATTATCTTAACAAGATTAAAATCTATTACCTATGGATAAAATTATTTTAGGATTAATCTTTGGATTAACCATTATTAGCTGTAATTCGAAAGCTGATAAAAACAATACAGAGCAAAAAGCTCAGGCAATGACGGCTTGTGAACAAGCGGCAATAACACCAGGGATATCTGCGGCTAAAAAAGAGCTGATTACAAAATATTGTGACTGTTCGACAGATAAAATGATGGATGAATTTACATATACAGAAATGATGCAAATGAATAATCCAACACCTGAATTACAAGAACGATTAATGAAATTAATAGAACCTTGTATCAATGATTTGAAAACAAAATCTGCTGAATTAGGAGAGTAATAAACAAAAAAGTCGGAACTATGTTCCGACTTTTTTAATATTCTTTTTTGTATTGTTCTTTCTTAAACTCGTCTACAAGATGTTCGTTCAAACTATCAATGTAGCCTAAGATTTCTAATTTACCAATTTTACTCGAAGCCGAACTTGTAAATATTTTTGGTAATTCTTCCCAAGTTTTTAATAACTCGTTTTTGTAGTGATTCAAGTTTTTTTGCATTTGTGTACTCGTTAGTTTGTCTAATTTTGTAAACACAATCGCAAACGGAATTTGTTTGTTTCCTAACCATTCCATAAACTGTAAATCTATTTTTTGAGGCGTGTGTCGAGAATCAATCAATAAAAAAACATTGACCAAGTTTTTACGAAACTCAATGTAATCATAAATCATTTTATTGAAACCACCACGAACACCTTTTGGTGCTTTAGCAAAACCATAACCAGGTAAATCGGCTAAATACCAAGTATCGTCCATTTCGAATGTATTAATCAATTGAGTTTTACCTGGAGTTGCAGAAGTTTTAGCTAATGCTTTTTTATCTGCTAACATATTGATTAATGATGATTTTCCAACATTAGAACGCCCAATAAATGCGTATTCTGGTTTGAAAGGATCTGGACAATCTGTATATTTTTGCGAACTTTTTACGAATTCAGCTTTTTTAATCATAATTATGCT
This sequence comes from Empedobacter sp. UBA5528, assembly GCF_002426075.1. NCBI lineage: Bacteria > Pseudomonadati > Bacteroidota > Flavobacteriia > Flavobacteriales > Weeksellaceae > Empedobacter > Empedobacter sp. UBA5528. Next base: position 13,921 of record NZ_DINY01000027.1, read on the forward strand.
TTAGTGGCTGGATCTAATTGTTTTTCGATTAGCCATTTGTATAAAATTTCGTTGAATAATTCAGGGTGTTCCATCATTGGAGCGTGCCCACATTTATCAATCCAAAATAAAGAAGCGTCTGGTAATTCTTCTTCAAATTCTATTGCAACTTCTGGTGGAGTTACATTATCTTGTTTTCCCCAAATCAAACAAACAGGCATTTTGATGTCTTTTAAATCATCTTTCATGTTAGATTTGATCGCGTCTCTTGCGATATATAAAGTTTTGATAGCTTTATTTCTGTCATTTACAGTGTCAAAAACATCATCTACAATTTCTTTTGTAGCGATAGCAGGATCGTAAAAAACTTCGCGCGTTTTACGTTCTACATATTCGTAATTACCACGTTTTGGATAAGTTTCTCCAAAAGATTTTTCGTACAAACCAGAACTTCCTGTTAAACAAAGTGCTTTTACATATTCTGGATGTCTGTGACAAACCATCAAACCAATATGTCCTCCTAAAGAATTTCCAACTAAAATAGCTGGTTCTTTAACGACTTCTTCAATAAAATTTGCAACATGTTTTGCAATATTTTTGATATTAGTATTGATGACAGATAAAGAATATAATGGCAATTCTGGTGCGAAAACCTTATATCCTCTTTGTGCATAATAATTTGTAAGTGAGCTGAAATTGCTAAGTTCACCCATTAATCCATGAAGCAAAACAATTGGTTGTCCTTCTCCTTCTTCTATGTAAGAGAACTTATCTTTTTTCTTTAAGCTAAAAAACATTTACTCGATATTAAGTCGACAAATTTAATTAATTATATTTTTTATTTCGTGGTTTATATGAAAAACTTTAACAATCCATATTAATCACTTATCAAAACAAGGTCTATATAAACATTATTTCTCATTTTATACATGGGGTTAGCGTTAGAAAAAACATAACTATCTGATACTAAATTTTAAATTGTTGATAACTATTTCAATAAAAGTGGTAAAAAATGGTAATTTGTGGTAATATTTTATTTATTTTTGGAAAAATTCTATCATGAATTCATTAATTGGAACATATGAGTGTAAGGTAGATACAAAGGGTAGGCTCCCAATACCAGCGGGTTTGAAGAAACAACTTGCTGAATGTTTGGAAGATGGCTTTGTGTTGAAAAGATCTGTGTTTCAAAATTGTTTAGAGCTGCATCCAATGAAAGAATGGGAAAAAGTGATGAATGATTTGAATAAATTGAATCGATTTGTGAAGAAAAACAATGATTTTATTAGAATTTTTACGGCTGGATTAAAAATTGTCGAAGTTGATGCAAATGGAAGGCTACAGATTTCAAAAGATTTAGTGAAATTTGCAGAAATTAATAAAGAAGTTGTTCTGAATTCTTCTGTAAACATGATCGAGATTTGGGATAAAGACAAATATGAAGAGTCGATTAATGTAGATGATTTAGATTTTGCTTCTTTGGCAGAAGATGTAATGGGAAATTTAGGAGAAGATGAGTGAATATCATAATCCAGTATTATTAAAAGATAGTGTTGATGCGTTAATTATTAACGAATCAGGTATATATGTAGATTGTACGTTCGGGGGTGGAGGACACTCACGTGAAATATTAAGTCGTTTGGATCAAAATGGAAAATTATTTTCATTTGATCAAGATGTGGATGCGGTTCGCAATAAAATTGATGATAATCGATTTGAGTTAGTTGAGCAAAATTTTAGATTCTTGAAAAATAATTTAAGATTTCGTGGAATAAAACAAGTGGATGGTGTTTTGGGTGATTTGGGAGTTTCTTCTCATCAGTTTGATACGCCAGAACGTGGTTTTTCAACTCGCTTTGATGGAGAATTGGATATGCGAATGAATCAGAATGCAAAACTTTCTGCCAAAACAATTATTAATGAATACGAAGAAGAAGATCTTGCTCGTGTTTTTTATGATTTTGGAGAATTGCAAGGTTCGTATCGTTTGGCGAGAGAAGTTGTGAAAGCAAGAGCAGATAAACAAATTAATACAATTGATGAGTTGAAGCAAATTTTTTCATTCATTCCAAAAATGAAAGAAAATAAATTTTTCGCTCAAATGTTTCAGGCATTACGAATCGAAGCAAATGATGAAATGGCTGCATTGAAAGAGATGTTAACGCAATGTGGAGAAGTGATAAAACCAGGTGGTCGTTTGGTGATTATTTCGTATCATTCGTTAGAAGATCGTTTAACAAAACGCTACATGAAAAACGGAATGTTTGAAGGTGAACCTGAACGTGATGTTTTTGGAAATTGGTCGGCACCTTTCAAACCTTTACAATCAAAGGTGATTGTGCCAACGCAAGAAGAAATTAATGAAAATCCAAGAGCGCGTAGTGCGAAAATGCGTATTGCGGTTCGTAATGAGGATTAAGAAATAGGAATGGCAAAAAAGAAAAAAATATTACCAGAGAAAAAAACTTTTACAGGTTTGTTGAGAGGTGAGTTTTTAATCAAAACTGGCTCAGAACAAAACTGGAAGTTCATGTTGTATCTGGTAGGTTTGGCTTTTTTGAGTATTTCGAGTTCGCATTTAGTTGATCGTAAAGTGGTTCGAATCGCTGAATTACAAGATAAAGTAGAAGATTTAAAATCTCAATATACAGATAAGCATCGCGATTTGATGCGTATGCAATTAGAAACGGAAATTTTGGAGCGTACAGCAGTGTATGGTTTGAAAATTCCAGATAAACAACCTTATTATATAGTAGACAAAGTTTATGACGAAGTCAGCGAAAAATAAAAACAATATTGTCATCAAAGGATGGGTATTTGCCGGCGCGCTAGCGATTTGGGCCATCTTTATTATTGTTTTTATGTTTCGAATTAATATTGTAGAAGGGGTTGAATTAGAGCGTTTTGCTGAAAAGAATAATTTTAGATTAGATACCGTTACGGCGGAGCGTGGTAATTTATATGCTTCTAATGGCGCATTAATGGCTACAACTGTTACAAAACACAATGTTTATGTGGATTTGACGGTGATCAAAGATGAATTATTTAAAACAGAAATGCACAATCTTGCCGATTCTTTAGGTAAGATGTTTACAAAATCACCTTCTTATTTTTACGACAAATTTTCGACAGAACGTAAAAAGAAGAATCGCTACATGATGTTAGTAAAAGATTTGGATTATGAGCAATATCAACGCATCAAAAAATTTCCAATCTTCAACAAAGGTCAAAACAAAGGTGGATTTATTCATGAAACTGAGTCAAAACGAGAATTAATTGTTCAAGACATTGGTGTTCGTACAATTGGTTACGATGATCAACGCGGAAAAGTTGGGTTAGAAGGAGCTTATTCTGACTTATTAAGCGGTATTGAAGATCGTCGTTGGGAGCAATTTATGGGACGTGGAAAATGGAAACCAATGAAAAGTTGGGAGCAAGAGCCCCAAGCGGGTTCATCAGTTTACACAACAATAGATGCCGATTTACAAATGGTTGCTTACGATGCTTTGTACAAACAACTTTCTGAATTTGAGGCGCAACACGGAAGTGTAGTCGTGATGGAAGTTCAGACAGGGAAAGTTCGTGCAATTGTGAATTTATCTCGTAAAAAAGATGGAACATATATAGACGATTATAATTATGCGGTTGGTGAAGCTGCAGAACCAGGATCTACTTTCAAAACAGTTTCGTTGCTTGCAGCAATGGATGATGGTTTTATTAATAAAAACTCGACAGTAGAAACGGGAGGTGGAAGTTATAAATTCTATGGTCGTACGATTACAGATACACACGGATACGGAACATTGACTGTAGATGGCGTGATGAAAAAATCGTCTAACATTGGTACAGCTAAAATTATAAATAAATATTACGGAGAAAATCCAAAAGCTTTCTTCAAAAAAATGGATAAATGGCATATGACTTCGCCTCTTGGAGTTGATATTCTTGGAGAAGGAAGTCCAATTATGCACCGTCCAGATAGTAAATCTTGGAGTAATATTACGTTACCTGTAATGGGTTATGGATATGGTTTACAGTTAACTCCAATTCAAATTGTGACTTTCTACAACGCAGTGGCAAATAATGGTAAAATGTTGAAACCATTATTTATGGATAAAATCACACGTAAAGGTGAACCTGATAAAATTTTCGAACCAGTTGTTTTGGTTGATCAATTAACTTCTTTGGAAAATGTAAAACAAATGCAAGAAATGCTTCGAGGAGCAGTAGAACAAGGAACGGGACGTATTATTAGTAATAGTAATTACGATATTGCTGGTAAAACAGGTACTGCTCGTGTTGATTATTGGAAGCGAGACGGTAAAGGAATGCAATATCGTGCATCATTCGCAGGATATTTTCCAGCAGAAAAACCAAAGTATTCTTGTATTGTTGTTGTGCACAAGCCAAATACAGCCAAAGGGTTTTATGGAGGTAGTGTAACTGCTCCGGTTTTTAAGAAAATTGCCGATTGGGTATATTCAAAAACTCCCATACCTTTGCCACGCGATTTAGTAAAAAAGAACGCGGTGAAAGAGTTTAAAAAAGGAGATGATATTAATGTTAGTAATTCTAAAAATATAGTGCCAAATGTGACTGGTCATACAGGATCTAAAGCAATTCCGGTATTAGAAAATTTAGGGTTAGATGTACAATATTCAGGGTTTGGAAAAGTAACAAATCAATCCATTCCTGCGGGAACAAGATTTAAGAAGGGTGAGACAATTTATTTAATGTTGGAAGGATGAGAAATTTAGTTGATGTATTATATAAAGTTTCCATCTCAGAAACGATTGGTTCAACAAAAGTTGAAGTCAATAATATTCAATTTGATTCAAGAAAAGTATCAAACGATGATGTTTTTGTTGCTGTAAATGGAGTTACAGTTGACGGTCATCAGTATATAGAAAAAGCGATTGGTTTAGGTGCTAAAGCAATTGTTTGCGAAGTTTTGCCAGAAAATTTAGTTGATGGAATAACGTATGTGAAAGTTGAAAATTCAACGATTGCATTAGGAATTTTAGCTTCTAACTTTTATGGAAATCCAACAAAAGATTTAAAACTTGTTGGAGTTACAGGTACGAATGGAAAAACAACAACGACAACTTTGTTGTACGAATTGTTTACAAAATTAGGTTATGCTTGTGCATTAATTTCGACGATTAAAATTGTGATTGATGGTGAAGTGATTCCGTCTACCCATACAACGCCAGATATTTTGACATTGAACAAAATGTTTCGCGAAGCGGTAGATAGAGGATGCGAATTTGCTTTTATGGAAGTTTCTTCGCACGGAATTCATCAAAATAGAATTGCTGGTTTGCATTTTGAAGTGGCTGGATTTACGAATATCACACACGATCATTTAGATTATCACAAAACGTTTGCAAATTATCTTGCAGCAAAAAAGAAATTCTTCGACGATTTGCCAAAAACGTCTACGGCAATTTCGAATGCAGATGATAAAAACGGAAAAGTAATGCTTCAGAATACAGTTGCTACGAAAAAATTGTATGCGCTAAAAACTGATGCAGATTTTAAAGGAAAAATTATTGAACACCAATTTGATGGAATGCAATTAGAATTCAATGGAAAAGAATTCTGGACATCATTAATTGGTCAATTCAATGCATATAATTTATTATTAGTTTTTGGTGTAGCGTCAATTTTAGGACAAGATGAATTAGAAGTTCTAAAAGCGTTGAGCACACTTGGAAATGTTGATGGTCGTTTTCAAACATTCAAAACAGAATCAGGAATTATCGTAATCGTAGATTATGCACATACGCCTGATGCGTTAGAAAATGTATTGGATACAATAGAAGGAATTCGTACCAAAAATGAAAAATTAATAACAGTTGTAGGTTGCGGTGGAGATCGTGATAAAACAAAACGTCCTGAAATGGCGGATATCGCGAGCGAAAAATCTAATCTTGCCATTTTTACATCAGATAATCCAAGAACAGAAGATCCAGAAGAAATTCTTCGTGAGATGGAAGTTGGTGTAAAAGCACAATTTTATAATCGCACCTTGAAGATTACAGATCGAAAAGAAGCTATAAAAACAGCACTTAAAATGGCCGAACCAAAAGATATTATTTTAATAGCGGGAAAAGGTCACGAGACGTATCAAGAAATTAACGGAGTAAGAACACATTTTTCTGATGTAGAAGTTGCATCAGAATTGAGTAAAATATTGAACAAATAAAGAATGTTATACTATTTATTTGATTATTTAGAAGGTATCCATTTTCCAGGAGCGCGTATGTTTCAATACACGTCTTTCCGCGCGGGAATGGCAATTTTATTGGCAATGTTCATCAGTTTGTTTTACGGAAAACGAATCATCAGTTATTTACGTAAAGAACAAATGGGCGAAATTGTTCGTGATTTAGGTTTAAAAGGACAAATCGAAAAAGCAGGAACGCCAACAATGGGTGGTTTAATCATCATTTTGGCGACATTAATTCCGACTTTACTTTTTGCGAGATTAGATAATATTTACATTATTATTTTGTTGGTTTCAACAATTTGGTTAGGTGTGATTGGTTTTTTAGACGATTACATCAAAGTTTTTAGAAAAAACAAAGAAGGTTTACAAGGTAAATTTAAAATTTTAGGACAAGTTGGTCTTGGAGTTGTAGTTGGATTAATGCTTTATTTCAGTCCAACAGTTACTGTAAAACATCAAGAAAATAGAGTAAAAACGCCTGTAGGAACAGAACAAACAGAATACAGCCGACAAATAAAATTTGGTTCAGAAGAAAAAACGTTAGAAACAACAATGCCTTTCGTGAAAGGAAATGAATTTAACTATTCTGATATTTTATTTTGGATGGATGCGCAAGATCGACCAACATGGGCGGTTGCAGCGATTTTTATTTTTGCAGTAATTTTTATCATTACAGCAGTTTCGAATGGAGCAAATTTAACAGATGGAATCGACGGTTTAGCAGCAGGTAGTTCGGCTGTGATTATGGCGGCAATCTCGATGTTTGTTTTCGTTTCCGGAAATTTAATGTTCGCCGATTATTTGAACATTATGTTTATTCCGCGTTCAGAAGAAGTCTTGATTTTCTGTGGAGCTTTCCTTGGAGGTTTGATAGGATTTATTTGGTATAATACCTATCCAGCTCAAGTGTTCATGGGAGATACAGGAAGTTTAACAATCGGAGGAATTATTGCTGTTTTAGCAATTATCGTTCGTAAAGAATTATTATTACCAATTTTGTGTGGAATATTTTTCGCAGAAAGTTTATCAGTAATGTTACAGGTGTCTTATTTCAAGTACACGAAAAAGAAATTTGGTGAAGGTCGTAGAATCTTTTTGATGTCTCCTCTACATCACCATTTTCAGAAGTTAGGTTATCACGAAAGTAAAATCGTGGTGCGTGCAATTATCATCGGAATCATTTTAGCGGTAATTAGTATTATTACCTTAAAGATTAGATAAAAAATGAAAAGATTTGTCGTTTTAGGAGGAGGAGAAAGTGGCGTAGGAACAGCTATTCTAGCGAAGAAAGAAAACTTTGATGTTTTTCTTTCGGACATGGGACAAATAAAAGACAAGTATAAACAACTTTTGGAGGAGCACGGAATTGCTTATGAAGAAGGTCAGCACACAGAAGAATTAATTCTGAATGCCGATGAAGTAATGAAAAGTCCAGGTATTCCAAAAAAATCAGCGCTAATTCAGAAATTAGAAGCGAAAGGAATTTCAATTATTTCTGAAATTGAATTTGCGTCTCGTTATACAGATGCAAAAATTATTGCGATTACAGGATCTAATGGAAAAACAACAACAACAAGTTTGATGTTCCATATCCTAAAGCAAGCTGGATTAAATGTAGGATTAGGTGGCAACATCGGAAAAAGTTTTGCAAAATCTGTAGCTGAAGATAACTTCGATTATTATGTACTAGAAGTAAGTAGTTTTCAGTTAGATGATATCAAAATAGATTTCAAACCGTATGTTGCAATTTTACTGAACATTACACCAGATCATTTAGACCAATACAATTATCAGTTTGATTTGTATGCAAAGGCTAAATTCAGAATTACTGAAAACCAAGATGAAAACGATTATTTTATCTACAATTTGGATGATCCAAAAACAATGGAGATGATTGATAAGATTGATATTCGAGCTCATCGCAAACCGTTCACAATGATGGATGCAACAAATGAAGCATACGCAAACAATGAATTGTTCCGTGTGAACGATTCGAATGGTGATTTTACAATGTTAGTGAATGATTTAGGATTAATTGGTAAACACAATGTTTCTAATTCATTGGCTGCGGCTGTAGCTGCAAAAATTATTGATATCAATAATGAGGAACTAAAAAAGAGTTTGTCTGATTTTAAATCGGTTGAACATCGTTTAGAGCCTGTTTTGACAATTGGAGGAATAGATTTTATCAACGATTCTAAAGCAACAAATGTGAATGCAACATATTTTGCTTTGGAAAGTATGACGAAACCAGTTGTTTGGATTGTTGGAGGAACTGATAAAGGAAACGATTACAACGAAGTTTTACCTTTCGTGAAAAAGAAAGTGAAAGCAATTGTTTGTTTAGGTGTTGATAACGCAAAAATTGTTGATTTTTTCAGTCCATATATCGATACAATTGTTGAAACAAATACAATGAAAGATTGTGTAGAACAATCATATAAATTAGCAACAAAAGGAGAAACGGTTCTTCTGTCACCAGCTTGTGCAAGTTTCGATTTGTTCAAAGGTTACGAAGATCGTGGAGATCAATTTAAAGAAAACGTACGCAAATTATAATAACATAACCAACCAATGTCTAACATCGTACAAAAATATTTTAAAGGCGATAAACCGCTTTGGGCTTTCATTTTATTGTTAGCACTATTTTCGTTCTTACCTGTTTATTCTGCAAGTTCTAACTTGGTGTATACGGTAGGATCGGGAACTATTTTTGGGCATTTAGGTAAGCACGCTGTGATTTTATTAATTGGTTTATTTATCATTTATGGATTACAACGTATTGATTATCGTTGGTTTGGTTTGTTTGCTTTAACAGCGGTTGTTATACTTTCTGGAGTTTTGGCAATAACACTCGTACAAGGACAAACCATTGGAGGTGCAAATGCTGCGCGTTGGTTAACTATTCCAGGGACTGGAATTGGTATTCAGCCTTCGATGATTGCTTCGCAAGCGTTGTTGATTTATATAGCTCGTTATTTAACAAAAAATAGAGACAAAGAATATACATGGAAAAATACAGCAGTTCCATTATTCTTACCAATTATTGTAATTGTAGGATTAATCTTTCCTTCTAATGGTTCAACAGCGTTGATGTTAGCTGGAATGTGCGGAATATTGTTGATTATTGGTGGATTTCCATTCAAATATTTATTTACAATTGCCGGAGTAGGTTTAATACTCGGTGGCGGATTCGTGTGGATGGCTTTATCTCGACCAGATTTAGTAACAAATTCTCGTGTGCACACATGGATGTCACGTATCGAGAAATTTAATGACGATTCTGGATTAGAAAGTTATCAAGTTTTACACGCAAAAGCTGCAATTGCGAGAGGATTGAATGAAATGGCTGGACCAGGAAAAAGTGTTTTCAAACAAACTTTACCGCAGTCATCATCCGATTTTATCTTCGCGATTATTGTAGAAGAATATGGTGCAATTGGTGCAATTCTATTAATCGGAATTTTCCTTCTGATTTTAATACGGATTTGTATCATCGCATCTAAAATTCATACCGTTTTTGGTACGCTACTTGTATTTGCAGTGGGCTTACCAATTATTATACAAGCGATGGTAAACATGGCGGTAGCGGTTAATTTAATTCCTGTAACAGGGCAACCATTGCCAATGATTAGTTACGGAGGAACATCCATTTGGATGACATGTATTTCGTTCGGAATAATTTTGAGTGTAAGTACTCAGATTAAATCGCAAGAAGAATTAGAACAAGATAGAAAAGTATTAAGTGAAGAATACATCGAAGACATCGCCTAAAGTTTTAATAAGCGGCGGAGGAACAGGTGGACATATTTATCCAGCCATTGCAATTGCAGACGAAATAAAACGTCGTTTGCCAGATGCACAAATTTTGTTCGTTGGAGCAGAAGGAAGAATGGAAATGGAAAAAGTGCCAAAAGTTGGGTATGACATAAAAGGTTTACCAATTTCTGGATTTGATAGAAGTAACATGAAAGCGAATTTAAAGTTCCCTTTCAAATTGATAAAAAGTTTAAATCTTGCAAAGAAAATCTACAAAGATTTTCAGCCAGATTTAGCTGTTGGTACAGGAGGTTATGCAAGTGGACCAATGTTGTGGGTAGCGGGAAGTAAAAATGTTCCGATTTTATTACAAGAACAGAATTCGTTTCCAGGAGTTACCAACAAAATTTTGAAAAATAAAGCTAGTGCTATTTGTACAGCTTACGAAGGAATTTCTCAGTTTCCGCAAGAAAAAGTGCATTACACAGGAAATCCTATTCGTGCCGAAATTTTTCAAAATTTACCTTCAAAAGCAGAAGCAATTTCAGCTTTTGGATTAGATCCAGAAAAACCAACTATTTTATCAGTTGGTGGTTCACAAGGATCAAGAGCAATGAACAATGCTTGGTTAGAAAACCTTGACGAATTTGTTGCAAGTGGCGTTCAATTGATTTGGCAAACAGGAAAGTTAGATTATCAAAAAATCAAAAATTTGGTTGGCGATAAATATCCAACGATTCATGTAACCGAATTTATTTTCAACATGAAAGATGCTTATGCAGCTTCGGATATGATTGTTTCTCGTGCAGGAGCAATGGCGATTTCGGAATTGTGTATTGTAGGAAAAGCAACTATTTTGCTTCCATTGCCAACAGCGGCAGAAGATCATCAAACCAAAAATGCACAAGCATTGGTTGAAAAGGATGCAGCGATCATGGTGAAAGATGCAGATGCAAAACAAATTTTAGTCAAAGAAGTAATTGCTTTGGCGAATAATGAAGAATTAAAAAATAAATTATCTCAAAACATTAAGCAATTAGGGAAACCGTACGCAACAAAAAAGATTGTAGATATATTATTGAATTTATTATAATGAATATTTTAGATAAAACATATTATTATTTCATCGGTGCAGGAGGAATCGGAATGAGTGCTTTGGAACGTTTCTTCAAGTCAATCGGAAAAGAAGTTGTAGGTTATGACAAAACACAAACCGAGTTAACAACTGAATTGATTGCTGAAGGAATTGATATTCATTTTGAAGATAACATCGAGTTAATTCCAGCAGGAATTAATCCAAAAAATACGTTGGTAATTTATACGCCAGCAGTACCAAAAGATCATTCAGAACTAAATTATTTTTTAGTGAATGATTTTAAAGTCATGAAACGTTCAGAAGTGTTAGGTGAAATTACCAAACATACATACAATATTGGTGTTGCGGGAACACATGGAAAAACAACGACTTCATCTATTTTAGGACATATCCTAAAAGTTGCGAATGTAGAATGTACAGCTTTTTTAGGTGGTATTGCAGAAAATTACGATTCGAATATCATCTTAAATGGATCTAAATATACAGTTGCAGAAGCCGATGAGTTTGACCGTTCTTTCTTACGTCTTTCTCCAAAATTAGCGATTATCACAAGTGATGATGCAGATCATTTGGATATTTATGGTGAGCGTGATGAAGTGAAAAAATCGTTTCAAGAATTTGCGGCAATTGTGGAAGAAAAATTATTTGTTCACAAAGGTTTGCCTTTCGAAGGAGCTTTTACGTATGGAGTAGATTTGGACGCAGATTATGATGGACACAATGTAAGAATTATTGATGGACATTATGTGTTTGATGTAAAAACGCCAAACGGTTCATTGACAGACGTTGGAATTTTATTACCAGGCCATCACAATATGGAAAATGCGGTTGCGGCTTTGGCTGTTGCAGATTATATGGGTGTTCCTCATGATAAAATTAAAGAAGCTTTATCAACTTTTGTTGGAGTTAAAAGACGTTTTAATCGTTTCGAAGCAAATGGAAAAATTTACATCGACGATTATGCACATCATCCAACAGAATTGAATGCAGCAATTCGTTCAGTTCGTGAACTTTATCCGGGTAAAAAAGTGTTGGGAGTATTTCAGCCTCACTTATTTACACGTACAAGAGATTTCGCAGAAGAGTTTGGACAAAGTTTATCGCAGTTAGATAGTTTGATTTTATTAGACATTTATCCTGCCAGAGAGTTACCAATCGAAGGAATTACTTCAAATTGGTTGCTAGAAAAGGTGAATTTAAATGAAAAAATAGTATCTTCATTAGAAGATAGTTTAGCAAACATCAAAAAACAAGATTTTGATGTATTATTGACTGTTGGAGCAGGAAATATTGATACAATTGTTAAACCAATAAAAGAGTGGTTAAGTGAAGCGTAAATTGAAAATCATAAAAGTGATTTTTGGAGTTGCCTTGCTAATCGGTTTGATTAGTTTTACGGTAATTAAGAATGCTTCGCGTACTGTGAAAAAAATTGACGTGGCGTTTGTTCAGCCAGTTGATAATTATTTTATTAATGATGAATCGATAAGAGAAATTATCAACAAAGATGGAAAAGACATTCTGAAACAATCTCTACGAGAGGTGAATGTAAAAGAAATCGAACAAAAAGTAAGTGAGAGTCCTTTTGTGGATTCTGTACAAGTCAGTAAAGATATCAACGGACATTTACGACTTGACATAAAAGCAAACTCAGCAGTAGCAAGAATAAAGACGCTGAAAAATGAATTTTATTTGACAACAAAAGGCGGAAAAATGCCTTTATCTAAATTAAATTCAGCGGATGTAATTTTAGTTTCTGGTGATGTAAAACCGAATGAATATGAAGATTTGAGTAAATTTGTTCAAGCTTTGAAAGCTGACGATTTATTAAAAAATCACATCATAGCCATTCAAAAAGTGGGACAACGTTCTTTTAATTTAATTGTAAACACAGGAAACTATTATATAGAATTAGGAACTTTAAACAACTTTGAACAGAAGTTACATAATCTAAAATTATTCTATAATCAATACATTGATTTTATAGGAACTGAAGATTATGAAAAATTGAGCTTGAAATTTGTAAACCAAGTTGTAGCAACCAAACGAATAAAAAATGGAGAACAATAGTAAGATTGCAGTTGGCTTAGACATAGGGACTACAAAGATTGTAGCGCTTGTCGGACGAAAAAATGAGAACGGAAAAATCGAAATTCTTGGACACGGACAAGCAAAAAGCTTAGGTGTACACAGAGGTGTTGTAAATAATATTACACAAACCATTAACTCGATAAAAGAGGCAATTGATAAGGCTGAAAGATCATCTGGTGTCAAAATTACTGATGTTACTGTTGGTATTGCCGGACAACATATTCGTAGTTTACAACATAGCGATTACATTACTCGTACCAATTCAGAAGACGTGATTGATGATAATGATTTAAAGTTATTAACAAATCAAGTTTACAAATTGGTCATGTTACCTGGAGAAGAAATTATCCATGTTCTTCCTCAAGAATTTAAGGTTGATAACGAAGGTGAAATCCGCGAACCAATCGGTATGTACGGAAGCCGTTTAGAGGCTAATTTCCATGTGGTTGTAGGACAAGTTTCATCCATCCGAAATATTGCACGTTGTGTAAAAGCTGCTGGTTTACGTTTGGCAAGTATTACTTTAGAACCAATTGCATCATCTAGTGCTGCGCTTAGCGAAGAAGAGAAAGAAGCTGGTGTTGCATTGATTGATATAGGTGGTGGAACAACGGATATTGCAATTTTTAAGGATAATATTATTCGTCACACATCTGTTATTCCGTTTGGAGGAAATGTGATTACAGAAGACATTAAAGTTGGATGTTCTATTATTGGAAAGCAAGCCGAAGCTTTAAAAGAAAAATTTGGTTCTGCTTGGCCAGGAGAAAATAAAGAAACTGAAATTGTATCGATTCCTGGTTTAAAAGGACGCGAAGCAAAAGAAATATCATTAAAAAGATTGTCACAAATTATTCATGCACGTGTGCAGGAAATTTTGGAACAAGTATATTTGGAATTGAAAAACTACGGTTGCGAAGATCAAAACAAAAAATTGATTGCAGGAATCGTTTTAACAGGTGGTGGATCTAAATTGAAACACATTCGTCAACTTACAGAATATGTAACAGGAATGGATGTAAGAATTGGATACTCTAACGAACATATTGTTGGTGCAAAAGCTGAGGAAATTAGCGGACCAGAATATGCAACATCTGTTGGATTATTAATGAAAGGTTTAGAAGAATTAGCGGCGAATTATCAGCACGAAATTTATGAAAAACCAGTTATTAATAATTTAAATAACCAAGAAGAATTAGAAATTGGAATTCAACCAACACAACAAACTAAGACTGTGAAAGCTGAAATTGTTGTTGAGGAAGAAATTATCCAAAAACCAAAAAGAGAAGAAGTAGTAGACGAATTCTTGGATCAAGAAATTGGTGAAAAGAAAGAAGCTAAATCTAAACCAGAAAAGAAAAATTTCTTTTCGAAATGGACGGATAAATTTATCCAAATGATCAACGAAACTGAATAATAAGAATAAACTAGAATAAATTACGAATCAATTTAATAAGAAGAATATGAGTGATATGTTAACAGGAGATATTGTGTTCAACTTACCAAAGAGCCGATCTCAAGCTATCAAAGTAATCGGAGTAGGTGGTGGAGGTAGTAATGCCGTAAACTACATGTTTGAACAAGGAATTGCAGGTGTAGAATTTGTAATTTGTAATACGGACTCTCAAGCATTAGCAAATAGTCCAGTACCAACAAGAATTCAATTAGGACAAGCAATAACAGAAGGTTTAGGAGCTGGAGCAAATCCTGAGGTAGGAGAGCAATCTGCTATCGAAAGTATGGATGATGTAAAAGCTGTTTTAGACGAGGGTACTAAAATGGTATTTATTACTGCCGGAATGGGTGGTGGTACAGGAACCGGAGCAGCACCAGTAATTGCTGGTATTGCAAAAGAAATGGATATCTTAACAGTTGGGATTGTTACAGCGCCATTCTTTTTCGAAGGAAGAATGAGGTTGGAACAAGCCGAAAAAGGTATCGAAAAATTAAGACAAAATGTCGATTCATTAATTGTTATCAACAATGATAAATTACGTGAATTATACGGAAACTTAGGTTTCAAAAATGGTTTCTCGAAAGCTGATGAGGTTTTAACAACAGCAGCTAAAGGAATTGCAGAAGTTATTACTCAACACTATGCAATGAACATCGATTTACGTGATGCGCGTACAGTACTTAAAAATTCTGGTACAGCAATCATGGGATCTGCGCAAGGTTCTGGTGAAAACAAAGCGAAAGACGCAATTTCTTCTGCTTTAGATTCTCCATTGTTAAACAACAACAAAATTACGGGTGCACGTAACGTATTGTTATTGATTTTGTCTGGTAATAACGAAATTACAATGGATGAAATCGGTATCATCAATGATTACATTCAACAAGAAGCTGGTAATAGTGCAAATATTATCATGGGTATTGGTGAAGACTTAGATTTAGGAGATTCTATCTCTGTAACTGTTGTAGCAACTGGTTTTCCTACAGAAGATCAGGCGTATACAGGAAAAGAGGAACAAAAAATTGTACATACATTAGAGGAAGAACAACCAATTAATAAAACGTTATCAGTTGAGCAACCTTTTGTGAATCGTGTAAAACCAATGACGTTAGATTTTGGTCGTTCTAATGCTTCTCAGCAAGCACCACAAACGCCTCAACAAAATCAAACGCCAGAGGCTCCTCAAAATAATTATCGTCAAGCAGATATTAACCAAAGTTTTCAACAACAAACTTATCACAATACGCCAGAAGAATCTTTCGAAGAAAATAATTCTCCAAAGCGTTATGTTTTAGATGATATTGATGATGAGCCAGTGCAAGAGAGACGTTCTTATGATGATTTCGAACCACGTTTGAAATCAGATTTTAATCGTCCGCAAGAACCAACGAATAATGTAAATAATAATCAAACATATAATTCATATTCTAATCCTGTAGCTTCAGAACAGTCAAATTATCCTCAAAATAATTATGCTGGATATCAAGCTCCAAAGAACGAAGGATATGGAAATGTAGAGCCAGTTCAATCTAATGTAGCTCATTCTGTTGCTCCACAAGCTGAAGAAGTACAAGTTGCTATAGATCCATTTAGTCAACCAATTGAGCAATCAAATGATCCTGAATTGAATAGTATGATTGAAGAAAGAAGAAATCGTTTGAAACAATTTAATTTTAAATTCAACAACACGATGACAAATTCTCAAGTAGACGAATACGAAGCAATTCCTGCTTATAAACGTCAAGGATTGAATTTATCTGATCGTAATGATAATCAATCTTCTGATTTTTCTGTAGGAACTAATCGTAACAACGAAACGCAAATTCGTCCAAACAATTTTCTACATGATAACGTAGATTAATAAACGATCACTCGTAAAAAATATTCTTATTATAGAAAAGGTTCATTGCTTTTGCGATGAGCCTTTTTTTGTCTTAAATTTGTAGTCTAAAAGCAAAACAAATGAATTTAGAAACTCAAATAATGGCACAGTTAAAAGAAGCGATGAAAGCTAAAAATACTGTTGCTTTAGAAGCTTTAAGAGCTGTAAAATCTGAATTATTATTAGCAAAAACATCAGGTGCTAACGGAGAATTATCAGAAGATCAAGAAATTGCTTTATTACAAAAATTAGTAAAACAACGTAAAGAAGCTGCTGAACAATTCGAAGCAAATGGACGTGCTGAATTAGCTGAAAAAGAATTGGCACAAGCAGAAGTTATTCAACAATTTTTACCTGCTCAATTATCAGACGAAGAATTAACAGCTGCAATTACAGAAATTGTTGCAGAGGTTGGCGCTACTTCTCCAAAAGATATGGGAAAAGTAATGGGAGCTGCTTCATCTAAATTAGCTGGTAAAGCGGAAGGAAAATTAATTTCAGCTAAAGTAAAAGATATTTTAGCTAGTTTATAATTGATTTTTAAATCTTTAAAAATTAAGAAAAGGTAAAGTTTATAACACTTTACCTTTTTTATTTCTTTATTAGATAAATTTCTTCAAATTATATAAAATTATTATTTATTGATAATCAATAGTATATCCGATTTAAATAAATAATTCCCAAAAAAATTAGGATTATAGTTTTATTTTAACATTAAATTAACAAATCGCTGTAAGCATCTAAATTCGCAAAGCACAAGAGATTTTAGAATTAAAAATCAATTGATTAGAATAATTCTAAATAAGAAGCTGTTTATACCCTTAAATTTGCAAAGTAAATCAGAAAAATCTAAAGGATGACGAAAAGCATTACAGCGTTTATAGCAATGTTAATGATTTTTCCAATAGCAAATGCTGATGGTAAAATTTTTAAGGATTCTGGTAATAATGACACAATTATTATGCCAGCTTCTGAGAAAAGATTTAGTAACGATATTGATAATGATACCATCAAAAAAGATACATTATCAGTTGAAGATGAAAAGTTGGTTGGAGAACTTATCGAGAATAGTGCTCGAAAAATCTCGACAGGAGTTGTTTCTTGGTATGGAGACAAATTCCACGGACGCAAGACAGCTAGTGGTGAAACGTATGACAAACACGAACTAACAGCTGCCCATAAGTCTTTACCATTTGGTACGAAAGTAAAAGTTACGAATATCAGAAATGGTAAATCTGTAGTTGTAGAAATCAACGACAGAGGTCCATACGCTAAATCTAGAGTTTTAGACTTAAGTCAAGCTGCATTCAGCGAAATTGGTCACACCAATACAGGAGTGATGCAAGTTGAATACGAAATTATCAAAAGCGAAGACAAGAAAGACTAAGATGTTCAGAAAAAATTAAAAGGTTTGAGAATTTATTCTCAAACCTTTTTTTATGCTCTTAAGTTTCGTGCAAAAAAAATCCTGACAAATGAATATCAGGATTTATAATTATATGATGTAAGAAAATCTTAATCTAAAATTTTAAGCACTTTAGTTGTACGGGCTCTTGATGCTTCAACTAATTCAGCTTGTGCTAAATCTTCACCGTAAGAAGGGATCATTTCTTTGATTGCTTCGTTCCAGTTGTTTTTCATCAAGTCTGGGAAACATTGTTTCATTAAGTTCAACATTGCACTAACAGATGTAGATGCTCCTGGAGAAGCTCCTAATAAGGCAGACATTGTTCCATCTTGAGATGTTACGATTTCTGTACCAAATTTTAAAACTCCTTTTCCATCTTGTTTTTCGATTACTTGAACACGTTGTCCTGCAGTTTGTTCGAACCAATCTTCTAGTTTAGCTTCAGGAAAATATTCTTGTAATTCTTCTACTTTTTTCGCTTTAGATAACATCACTTGTTCTACCAGGTATTTTGTTAAATCGATATTGTTTAATCCACAATTCATCAAAAATCCTACGTTTCCTAAGTTTACAGATTTGAATAAATCGCAATTAGATCCGTATTTTAAGAATTTTGTTGAGAATGTTGCAAATGGACCAAATAATAGAGATTGTTTTCCATCAATAACACGTGTATCTAAGTGAGGAACAGACATTGGTGGTGCACCAATTTTTGCTTTTCCATATACTTTTGCATGATGTTTTTTGATTACTTCTTCGTTTTGACAAATTAACCATTGTCCACCAACTGGGAAGCCACCAAATTTTTTCGATTCTGGAATTCCAGATTTTTGTAACAATAAAATTGCTCCTCCACCTGCACCAATAAATACGAAATCAGCATTAAGTGCTTTGTTATTTCCAGATTTTAAATCTTTTACTTTAACTGCCCATTTTCCGTTGCTAAGACGAGTTAAGTCTTTTACTTCGTGTTCAGTTTCTAACGTGATTTCTTTTTTGTCTTGTAAACCTTTGAAAATTTGACGCGTTAATTCACCAAAATTCACATCAGTTCCCAAGTTCATATGCGTTGCCGCAACTTTTTCATTACCTTTTCTACCGTCAACAATTAATGGAGCCCATTCTCTGATTTTAGAAACATCATCCGAATATTCCATATCCTTAAATAAAGGATGCTGAGATAATTTTTCGTAACGTTTTTTCAAGAAATTTACATCGTCATCGCCCCAAACAAAAGACATATGTGGAGTAGGACGTAAGAATTTTTCTGGAGAAGAAACGTAATTATTTTCGACTAAGTAAGACCAAAACTCTTTCGAAGTTTCAAATTGTTTTGCAATATTAATTGCTTTATCAATATTAACCACTCCATTTTTGTCCATTGGTGTATAATTCAATTCACAAAAAGCAGAGTGACCAGTACCTGCATTATTGAAAGCATCAGAGCTTTCAAATCCAATCTTATCTAATTTTTCGAAAACAGAAATCTTAATAGCCGGATTTATTTTTTTAAGAAGTATGCTTAAAGTAGCACTCATGATACCAGCACCAACTAACACTACCTCTTGAGGTTGTTTTTCCATTTCTCAAAAATATATTTACGTTGCAAAGGTATTAATAAATAGCCTTTTTTGCGAAATAATACGCAGAAAAAACAATGATTTTTTACATAAATTATTGTTTTGAGATAATTTGAATAGATTTTATTTTATAGAAAATTATTCAAACTCAGTTTTTCCAATACTTTCGATGTTGTCTGCTTGTGATAAATCTGCTTCAAAAGCTTTTTTGTTCACAATTGTAGTTTTTGAAATTTTATCGTGCCAACCATTTTCTCCTAAAAAAGTAAGAACATCAAATGGAATTATTCTACAAATACTTCTTGTAAAATAATCTTTCGTTGTAGGTGTAGAACCGTCAATCATCACAACTTTTGTTCCTGTAATAAATTTACCTAATGAACGTCCTTTGGTTAAAAACTCTGATAAAAAAATTAGTAAAACATAAAAAAAGGCTGTGATAACTCTATCAATCAAAGGATTTATATTTTCTAATTGATAAATAATGTCGCTTTCTGGATTAATGATCACAATAACAATTGCTATAAAACCGAAAAATAGCATCGTCAATAAAATGATTGATACATAATCTATAATAAAATTTAAAAAGCGCAATCCTTTGTTCGCTTTATGTTCGCCAACTTTGTAATCTTGGTACATAGTGTTTATGTGTTAATTTAGATGTAAATATATGATAAACACTAAATTTTTAAAATTATTTTATGCAGATAATTTAAGTCTAAATTTTATCCTCCATCCAACGTCTAAGATTAATGTAATTGGTATTTCTTCGCAACAAATTTTGATTGTCCGAATCTTTCAAAAAATCATCTAATTCTCTGAAAGCTTTTACTTTTTCATGTGGGTACAAATCATTCAATTCAATAAAAAATAAACTAATTTTTCGTGTAATAATATTACTATTTTTCATCTTTTTGCAGAATTGATGCGTTTTGTACGAATATGTATCCAATTCTTGATCATTCCCAGAATCATACAAATTCATCATAATCAAAACCAAGGTGTAAAAATGTAAATCTTCTTGAATTGACGCTTCACTATTGATTATTTTTTGACAATACTCGAACGAATTATCCCAATCTTTGTTTAAGAAATAATAGGCAGCAATTTTTAGATAAAGCACCAAAATATGATGATTATCGATTTTATGATGATGCGATTTAATTTCGCGTAAAATATCTTTAATCAAAAATGGACTAATATTTTCTTTCGGATTAATGAAAAAATAATTCAGTTTGCTATTAAATTTATTGATAAACCAAAGCGCTTCCACATTATCATTTTGAGGCAAAATCTCGTAAACAGATTCTAATTTATCAAACCAAAATTTAAATTCTTCAGAATTTTTTTTCAGGTATAAGATCTTTAATAAATAGCTATTTCCTTTAATAAACCAAACTGGATGACTAAGAATTCGTTCTTTTTTCTCGTAAAATAATTCAACCCATTTTTTCGAAAATTCATAGGCAGAGTGTAGGTTTTGCGTTAACATCGACAACCAAACATTTGCTTTGTAAAACCACAGTTTCTCTTTGAATTTTAATTTCTTAAAATCGATATTTTTTGTTTCCGAATCAAAGAAATTCTGAATTTTTTGAATTTCATCATCATCTTTTGCGTATCCATTCTCGAGCAAAATACTATACAATTTTAGCGATAAATTAGACAATTTACTTGCTTGTAAATTCTGTAAACTCAATTCCTCCGATTGTTCAATCAACTGATCTGCACGACCAGAAATACTTCGTGTAATGAATTGTGATTCGATAATTTTTTCGAGTTCTAAAATATCATAAGCAATGGCTTTTTCGTCAAAATCTAAGGCTTGAGTTTTGGCTTTGTCCAACATTTTTAGACTTTGTTTGTGTAAGCCTTTTTGATACAAAATCGTAGCAAAATCAAACTGTTCACGTATTTGCATACGCGAATTTTGTTGCGAAGGATTCATTCTCAAGCTAAACAAAATTTGTTTGTACAAATGCGCTTTTAGATTAGATAATTGTTGTTTCGTGGTAATTTTTTTCTTCAAAATAGCCGTTTCATCATATTCTTCCAACTTATCCAATGCTTCAAATAATAACAAAAATTTTGCATCTGCATTAATTTGCAGACGATTTACATAAAGTTTGAATTGACGTTTTTCGGAACGATTAAGTGACTTTATTAAACTAAATAGTGCGTCTTTGTTATGATTTGACATTGTAATTAAATTATATATAATGTATTGAAAATAAAATGATTATGATAAATATTTTAGCTTTAAGAATTGTAAAACACTTTTCAATTTGAAAATTTAAAGTTAGTACAATTTTAATTTTACATCACAATAACAAACAAAACTAATTGCAATGAGTGCTGAGAAGATTCAAATTTTTGATACGACACTGAGAGATGGAGAGCAAGTGCCGGGGTGTAAGTTAAACAAAAAACAGAAGTTAGAAATTGCGGCTCGATTGGACGAATTAGGCGTTGATATTATCGAGGCTGGTTTTCCAATTTCAAGTCCTGGAGATTTCGAAGCCGTAAATGCAATTTCAAAATTAGTGAAAAATGCCACAGTTTGTGGTTTAACTCGTGCAAACAAAAAAGATATAGAATCTGCAGCTAAAGCTTTACAATATGCCGTAAAACCAAGAATTCATACCGGAATTGGAACTTCGGATTCTCATATTATTCACAAATTTAATTCGAATCGTGAAGCGATTATCGAACGTGCAGTTGAAGCGGTTGCATATGCAAAAACATTTGTAGATGATGTTGAGTTTTATGCTGAAGATGCAGGAAGAACGGATAATGCTTTTCTTGCTCAAGTTTGTGAAGAAGTGATAAAAGCTGGTGCGACGGTTCTTAATATTCCAGACACAACGGGTTATTGTTTGCCTTTTGAGTATGGAAATAAAATTAAATATTTAAAAGATCATGTTCAAGGAATTGATAATGTGATTATTTCTTGCCACAATCATAACGATTTAGGTTTAGCGACAGCGAATGCAGTTGCAGGAGCTATAAATGGAGCACGCCAAATAGAATGTACAATTAATGGAATTGGTGAGCGTGCTGGTAATACGGCCTTGGAAGAAATCGTGATGATTTTTAGACAACACAAAGAATTGAATTTTTATACAGATATCAATGCTCAAATGTTAACAGAATTAAGTCAATTAACTTCTGAAACAATGGGAATGATGGTTCAACCAAACAAAGCAATTGTAGGATCGAATGCTTTTGCGCACAGTTCTGGAATTCATCAAGATGGTGTGATTAAAAACCGTGAAACATACGAAATTATCAATCCAGCAGATGTTGGAGTTAATGAATCCTCTATTATTTTGACAGCTCGTAGCGGGCGTTCGGCGTTAGCTTATCGTCTAAAAGATATCGGTTTCGATACATCTAAAAATGAATTAGATATTTTATATGAACAATTTTTAGAAATTGCAGATTTGAAGAAAGAAGTTGTTCGTGAAGATTTACTTGGATTAATGCATCAGTTTAATCAAACATCACAGAGAAAATTCGCATGAGAACATTATTCGATAAAGTGTGGGATGCCCATGTTGTCAGCCAAGTAGAAAATGGACCACAAGTGATTTATATTGATAAACATTTAATTCACGAAGTAACAAGTCCACAAGCTTTTGCAGAATTAGAAGCGAGAAATATTCCAATTTTTCGACCAAATCAAATTGTTGCAACTGCGGATCACAATGTACCAACGATTAATCAAGATAAGCCAGTTCGAGATCCATTATCAAAACAACAATTAGAGCAATTAGCGATTAATTGCGAAAAAAATAATATTACTTTTTATGGTTTAGGTCATCCGTATCAAGGAATTGTTCACATTATTGCGCCAGAATTGGGTGTTACGCAACCAGGAATGAGCATGGTTTGTGGCGATAGTCACACATCTACGCATGGAGCTTTTGGAGCAATTGCTTTCGGAATTGGAACAAGTCAAGTTGCACAGGTTTTTGCTAGTCAATGTTTGTTGATGAATAAACCAAAATCGATGCGAATTACAGTTAATGGAAAACTGAATCCAAATGTTCAACCAAAAGATGTGATTTTGTATATCATTTCTAAAGTTGGAACAAATGCAGGAACAGGTTTTTTCTGTGAATATGCAGGAGATGTTTTCGAGAATATGTCGATGGAAGGTCGAATGACAGTTTGTAATATGTCGATAGAAATGGGCGCTCGTGGCGGAATGATTGCACCAGATGAAACAACTTTTGCTTATTTAAAAGATAAACCATTTGCACCGAAAGGAGAAGATTGGGAGCAAAAAGTAGCATATTGGAAAACTTTACCAAGTGATGCTGATGCAATTTTTGATGAAGAAATAGAATTTGACGCTGCGGATATTTATCCAATGATTACGTTTGGTACGAATCCAGGAATGGGAATTTCGGTGAAAGACAGTATTCCTTCTAAAGATTCGTTAAGCGATAATGAAAAAGAATCGTTTGAAAAAGCGTTGAAATATATGGGATTCCAAGATAATCAATCAATCATCAATCATCCAATTGATTATGTGTTTATCGGAAGTTGTACAAATGCAAGAATCGAAGATTTGCGTGAAGTAGCAAATTATGTGAAAGGAAAACAGCGCAATGAAAATGTAACTGCGTGGATTGTTCCGGGATCGAAACAAGTAGAAAAGCAAGCGATAGAAGAAGGTTTGGACAAAATTTTTGAAGCCTCTGGATTCAGATTGCGCGAACCAGGTTGTTCGGCTTGTTTGGCGATGAACGACGATAAAGTTCCAGAAGGAAAATATTGTGTTTCGACTTCGAATAGAAATTTTGAAGGACGTCAAGGTCCAAATTCTCGTACATTATTAGCAAGTCCTTTGATTGCTGCTGCTGCTGCAATTCACGGAAAAATTGTTGATATCAATTAAAATTTACTCAAAATGGATTCAATCAATCAATTAAAATCATCGGCTGTTCCGATTAAAATAGAAAATATAGATACCGATCAAATTATTCCAGCTCGTTTTTTGAAAGCGATTAGTAGAGAAGGTTTTGGAGATAATTTATTCAGAGATTGGCGATTTAATCAAGATAATCAATCAATTGATAATTTCCCGCTGAATGATTCAAAATATGCTGGAAAAATATTAGTTACAGGTAAAAATTTTGGTTGTGGAAGTAGCCGAGAACACGCTGCTTGGGCAATCAAAGATTACGGATTTGATGTGGTAATTAGTAGTTATTTTGCAGATATTTTCAAAGGAAATGCATTGAATAACGGAATTTTACCAATCGTTGTTTCAGATGAAATTTTAAATCAAATCTTTGAGATCATCGATCAAAATCCTTCAACAGAATTTGAAGTTAATTTAGAAAATCAAACCTTAAAAATTCAAGATCAAACCATCAACTTTGATGTTGATTCTTATAAAAAAATCTGTTTATTAAATGGATATGATGACATTGATTTTTTAATCAGTCAAAAAGATAAAATAGAAACTTACGAACAAAACCATAAATCTTTACAACATGAAAACGCATAAAATTGCAGTACTTTCTGGCGATGGAATAGGACCAGAAGTCGTTTCGGAAACAATAAAAGTTCTGAAAGTCGTTGAACAAATTTTTAAATATAATTTCGAATTTGAGGAAGCTTTGATTGGTGCAATTGCGATTGACGAAACGGGAAATCCTTTGCCTGATGCGACATTGCAATTATGTAAAGATGCAGATGCGGTTTTGTTTGGTTCTATTGGTGATCCAAAATATGACAATAATCCGAACGCTAAAGTTCGTCCCGAACAAGGTTTGTTAAAGCTAAGAAAGGAACTTGGTTTATTTGCAAATATCCGTCCAATCAAGGCTTACGAATCTTTGTTGGGGAAAAGTCCATTGAAACGTTCGCACATCGAAGGAACAGATATGGTTATTTTTCGTGAATTGATTAATGGAATTTATTTCGGAGAAAAATTTACAGCACAAGATGGTTCTCATGCGTATGATACGTGTTCGTACAACAGAAAAGACATTGAGCAAATTACACATTTAGCTTTTCAGGAAGCAATGAAGCGTCGCAAAAAAGTAACGTTGGTAGACAAGGCAAATGTGTTGGATACCTCTCGTTTATGGCGAAAAGTTGC
Organism: Empedobacter sp. UBA5528; assembly: GCF_002426075.1. Lineage (NCBI taxonomy): Bacteria > Pseudomonadati > Bacteroidota > Flavobacteriia > Flavobacteriales > Weeksellaceae > Empedobacter > Empedobacter sp. UBA5528. The sequence continues at coordinate 39,522 of NZ_DINY01000027.1, forward strand.
GATGGATATTAGCCAAAAATATCCTGAAGTTGAATTAGATTTCTTGTTTGTTGATAACGCAGCGATGCAATTAATTATCAATCCAAAACAATTTGATGTGATTTTGACAGAGAATATGTTTGGTGATATTATTTCGGACGAAGGAAGTGTAATTGGAGGAAGTATAGGTTTGTTGCCTTCGGCTTCTATTGGTACAGAAAATGCATTGTTCGAGCCTATTCATGGTTCGTATCCACAAGCAAAAGGAAAAGGAATTGCAAATCCGATGGCTTCTATTTTGAGTGCCGCAATGATGTTGCGTTATTTGGGATTGGAAGAAGGAGCAAAAGCAATAGAAAATGCGGTGGGAAATGCGATTAATAATTTGATTGTAACTTCAGATTTAGATGAAACGAGCGATTATTCGACGTCTGTTGTAGCAAATTATATTGCGAAGATATTATTGAGCGATCATGATCATCATTCATATTTTAATTTTGAAAATGTATTGATGGGGAAATCGACGATTATATAGTTTTTATTATTTATGACTTAATGAAAAAGCCATTCAGAGTTCTGAATGGCTTTTTCTATTGTATATTTTTATGAGTTGATGATTACATCATTCCTGGCATTCCACCTCCCATTGGTGGCATAGCTGGCTCATCTTTTTTAATTTCTGTAACAACCGCCTCAGTAGTAATTAACATACCTGCAACAGAAGCAGCGTTTTCTAATGCAACACGAGCGACTTTAGTTGGATCAATAACTCCAGCCTCGATCATGTTTACATATTCGTCAGTTTTTGCATTGTATCCGAAATCTCCATTTCCTTCTTTTACTTTTGCAACAACTACAGAACCTTCACCACCAGCGTTGTGAACGATTTGGCGTAATGGTTCTTCAACTGCACGCGTTACTATTTTAACACCTGTAGCTTCGTCAGCATTTGTAGTATCGATTGTTAAGTTAGATAAAGCTCTAACAAAAGCAACACCACCACCAGCAACGATACCTTCTTCTACAGCAGCACGAGTTGCGTGTAAAGCATCATCAACACGGTCTTTAATTTCTTTCATTTCAACCTCTGAAGCAGCACCAACGTATAATACAGCAACACCTCCAGCTAATTTAGCTAAACGCTCTTGTAATTTTTCGCGGTCATAGTCAGAAGTAGTTGTTTCTACTTGTGCTTTAATTTGGTTAACACGAGATTTGATTTGCTCTGCATCACCAGCACCATTAACAATAGTTGTATTGTCTTTGTCGATAACTACTCTTTCAGCAGTACCTAACATTTCTAAAGTAGCAGTTTCTAACGTAATTCCTTGCTCTTCAGAAATAACTGTACCTCCTGTTAAGATTGCTATATCTTGTAACATCGCTTTTCTACGATCTCCAAATCCTGGTGCTTTAACAGCAGCAATTTTTAAAGAACCTCTTAAACGGTTCACTACTAAAGTAGCTAAAGCTTGACCTTCAACTTCTTCAGAAATAATTAAGAATGGACGTCCTGATTGAGCAACTGGTTCTAATAAAGGTAAGATTTCTTGTAAGTTAGAGATTTTTTTCTCACATAATAAGATGTAAGGATTCTCTAATTCAGCAATCATTTTATCTGCGTTTGTAACGAAGTAAGGAGATTGATATCCACGATCGAATTGCATTCCCTCTACAACGTCAACGTAAGTTTCTGTTCCTTTTGCTTCTTCAACAGTAATTACTCCTTCTTTTCCAACTTTAGAAAAAGCTTCTGCGATTAATGATCCAATAGTATCATCGTTATTTGCAGAGATAGAAGCAACTTGTTTAATTTTTTCTGATGAATCACCAACTTCTTGAGATTGCTCTCTTAAGTTAGCAACGATTCCAGAAACAGCTTTATCAATACCACGTTTTAAGTCCATTGGGTTCGCACCTGCAGCAACGTTTTTCAAACCTTCGCGAACGATAGCTTGAGCTAAAACTGTAGCAGTTGTAGTACCATCACCTGCAACGTCGTTTGTTTTAGAAGCAACTTCTTTTACCATTTGAGCACCTAAGTTTTCGATTGGATCTTCCAATTCGATTTCTTTTGCTACAGAAACTCCGTCTTTTGTTACATGTGGAGCACCGAAAGATTTTTCTAAAACTACGTTACGACCTTTTGGTCCTAATGTTACTTTAACTGCATTTGCTAATGCATCAACACCTCTTTTTAAAGCGTCTCTTGATTCAATGTCGAATTTAATATCTTTTGCCATTTTTTTTATAAGTTTTGTTGTCTTAAGTCTTAAGTCGAATATAATTAAAAATAAAAAAATAAGTTACTTTGTACTTAATACATTTTACTAATTACAACTAAATTTAGATGATTGCCAAAATATCAGCTTCACGCATGATTAAATAGTCCTTTCCTTCTAATTTTAATTCAGTTCCTGAATATTTTCCGTAAAGAACTTTGTCTCCAATTGCAACAGTTATTGGTTCATCTTTTTTACCATTACCAACTGCTACAACGATTCCTTCTTGAGGTTTCTCTTTTGCTGAATCTGGGATAATAATTCCTGATGCTGTTTTAGTTTCTGCAGGAGCAGGCTCAATAACCACTCGATCTGCTAATGGTTTAATGTTTAATTGTGACATATTTGTATTTTTATTTTAATAATTGATGGTTTTAAATAAACGAAAAACGTGCCAACACACAATTTCTGCCATTATGGATAAGTTAATTTCACTCCTTAAAACAAAAATGCCAAGTTGTATGACAACTTGGCATTTAAAGTGATTTTTATGAATAATTATTTTTTGATAATCACTTTTTTCGTGAATTGTTCGTTACCTGCTTCAATCGAAACAATGTAAACACCATTTGATAAACTAGATAAATTAACTTGTTGAGATTTCGAAGAATTCAATTTGTTTGAGTAAACTGTTCTTCCTGCTAAATCTGTCACCGTAATTTTACCTGTTGTAAATGAGTTTGTAAAATCTAAATTGATTATTCCATTTGAAGGATTTGGAGAAATCGTACCTAAATCTTTTCCTTTTATATCATTTGTAGTTAAAGAACTTTCTATAGAAAAATCAGTAGAGTTAACAGCTAAGAAAACGTTATCAATAGCTTTAATCATAATTCTCGCTTTATTAGTAATTCCTAATCCTGCAGGAACTGTGAATGTATAAGAACCGTTGTTCGGAACTGATTCAGCTAAAACATAATCAAATGTTTTTCCTCCATCAACCGATAATAAAATTTTTACATTTTGTGTGTCAATACCGTTTGCATCAGTTCCTGCAACATTCCAAGTAATTGTAGCAGTGTTATCTTGTTTCCAATTTTCTGCAATTGATTGCGAAGTCACTTTGAATGGACCAAAATTTAGAAAGTTTAACTGAACATTTTGTCGAGCGGTTAATCCAACTTCAGAATTATTGTCACGAACTGTTACAGAGAAATTCATTGTACGAGGAACTGAAGGAATGACTTCCCAATTGTTTTTATCGTAATTTGAAACGTTTGACAGATATAGATTTGTTTGAAATACTAATTCATTTGAAATAATTTTTTCTAAACGAGGAAAATAGCGAATTCCAACTTTTTGTGGAGAGAATGATCTGAAATTTGGGCCTTGAGAATTAGAGGAAATAGGAGGAAGTGATTTAATAGAAGTTTCAGAAACTTCAGGATTCATCTGCTCCCAAGAATATGTTAATTGATCATTATTTGAGTCAGTGGCTAATGTTTCTAAAGCAAATGCAGTTGAAATTGGAATGTTATATTTTGTTTTCAAGTTAGAAGCTATAATAGGTGCAGCATTAGTTGTTGTAACGAATTGTCCACAATTCACATAATTTAGCACTTTTGCCATTTCTTCTAAACTTTTTGTATGGAAATATGCATCACTTTGATTTTGTACGTTTGGTGAACAGATACCAGTGTAAGCCATAATTGTAGAACCACTTCCAGGTTCAACAGAACTGTTAAGTGTACGATTACAATTGTTGTTTTGTGTATGGTAGGCACCTAATTGATGACCAATTTCGTGGGCAGTATAATCAATATCAAAAGCATCCCCAATAGGAACTATTGTACCAGTCACTCCTCCTGCTTTTGCTCTATCATTACAAACTGCTGGCGTATTGGCTAATCCATTTGAATTATTATCATCATTCACTTGAAAAAATAAATGACCAATATCGTAGTTAGCAACTCCAATAACATTATTTGTAACAGTAATATTTTCCTCAAGATTGTAATTTGCTGCAGAATTAGAATTAATATTAGGGTCTTGGAAAGAATCAGAATCAATAAAAAATAATTGATCAGTATTTGGAATTAATTCTAAAAAAACACCAACATCATTTTTTAAAACGCCATTAATTCGTGTGAGTGATAAATTGACTGCAGCTAATATTGACGCTTTCTTTTGAGCTTCTGTACCAGATGATAAATTAGCTTGTTTGATTACAAAATCTGAATACTCAGTCGTTGTTGTAATGGCTAATCTAAATTTTCTTAAACTTCCATTTTGAGTTGCTGTTCGAGAAGATTGTTTAATAGTTTCAAAATTCAAATTATCTATCCCAAGAGCACTTTCAGAAGGTTCTGTAGCACATTTGAAAGAATTTGTATTAACTAAATCTTTTTTATCATACACAATATATGACGCTTTATTTTTGGTGTAAGCGTCTATTAACACTGTTTTATTGCCGTTTGAAACTAAACCATACAAACCAAATTGAGGAGATAAACTAAAATTGATTTTCTCTGTCAAATCATTTGTATTGTATCCAGAAAAAGATTTTATATCTGGGTATTTAGTTTGTAATTCAGGAGATAAATTTGAGGTTTCTACAATACGATATGTATTAAACTTTCCGTTTTCAGTTGGAAATTTTAATAAAAAATTTTGTTGATTCGTATTGTTTAAATAGTTGACCAAATTATCATAAGCTAAGTCTAATTTAACTGATTTAGTTGGTATATGCGCTCTTGTATTTAATTGCTCTTTAGAAATAGTTCCTTTCGCATTGGTAGTTTTCCAAAAGTTTTGTTGAGCAAATAAGTTTGTGCTAAATGCAAGACAAAAAAGTAAATATTTAGATATAGATTTTTCCATTTTTATTTAGTTTTTACTAAAATTTTCTTCACTGATTTAGGTACAATCATCATCAATAAATTTGAAGAGTCTTGTATTTGATTAATTCCTTTTATAGGTGTTAAATGTAAATTATAAATCTTTTCATTACCAGTAATAGATTCAATATTATATGAATTAATATGTTTGTGAGGAATCAAAATTATTTGATTTTGTTCATAATCGATAACGAAACGAGGTAATGATTTCTTGTAATCTTTTGGTAACGTAGCATACATGTTATTTAATTCAGTTTCATTTTTGAAGAAATGTGTTCCTGATAATTCATATTGCGCAGAAAAAGTTGTGAGCAATTGATAATTTTCTTTTGGAATTTTCTGATACACTTTTTGACCAACACAGCTTATAAAAGTAAGTAGGATGATTATAAATGAAACGAATGTTTTCATAATTTAGGTTTTGATAAATTTAAAGATTATATTAATCAATGAACAAAAAAAGCCTCACAATTTGTGAGGCTTGTATATTTTCTTATCAAAATTACTTCGCTGGTTGAGCTGGTAATTGATTTTGACTTGCTCCGTTTGCAGCAGGTTGCGTTGGTAAATTATTAGCCGGTGCCGTAACATTTGGCTTAATTGGTTTTATCGCATTTGGATTTTCATGCGAAGCACTTGCTCCAATAATCAATACGATTACAGCGATAAATAATCCCCAAGTTGTGTTGTCTAAGAATTTATTCGTTCTTTGAACTCCAAACATTTGACTTCCTCCGCCACCTCCAAAAGTAGAAGATAATCCTCCTCCTTTAGGGTTTTGAGATAATACGATTAGTACTAATAATACACATAAAATCATGATAATAATCATGAAAAACTGAAATAGTCCCATTTTATTATTTAGAGTTTTTTAAATTTTCAATTTCTTTAATTCGATTTGCAAATAAACTATTTTTTTCTGGATATTTCAAAATTAATATCTTATAAGCTTTAATTGCCTTATCATATTTTTTTTGCTCAGTATAAATCTGAGCCAAAGTTTCGGTCATCAAATCCGAATATTCTTCCGTATTCTGAACGAAATTTGAAGGTGTGCTGACTGGTGTAATATCCGTTTTTTTCATCGGAACGATTTTCGGATTTTTTTCCAAAAAGTCATCAATCAACTTATATTTTATTTCTCTTTCTGCAGTTTCTTGCTCTTCCTCAATCTCTTGTTGAGTTTTTGATTGAGAAGGAACTTTCTTCAACCAATCCGAAAAAGAGAACGTCGAATCATCCGAATTATTTTCAATGATCTCTACTTTTTCTTCAACCATTTCAGGTTCAGATTCTTCAATTACTTCAGCATTTTCAGACAATCCTTCTACAATTTCTTTTTCCTGATTATCTTCAATTATTTCAATTACCTGCTGAGGTTCAGATTCAATAATTTCAATTCCAGAAGTTTGTTGAACAGCATTTTCGATATCATTCTCAGAAGTTAAATTTTCTTCTTTCGAATTATTTTCTACCACAACTTTATTCGTGATTTCAGCAACTTCGTTCAATTCTTCATCCGAAATAATATCAACAACATGATCCGTTCTCAATTCAGATTCTTCTGTATCATTTTCGATCATTCCGTCTACAATATCTTCATTGATTTCTTCTGAATTAGTTTCAGAAATAACTTCAATTTCTTTGTTTAATTCTTCTTCTATTATCTCATCAATAACTTCAATTGTTTCGTTATTGTTTTCGATGATTTCTGAAGTAGAATTTTCTAAAATAGGTTCAGAAATAAATTTGTTTTCAGCTAATTCTTCCACTTTTTCTTCTACCATTTCAGGAGAAATAGTTTCAGTTTTTGTTTGAATTTCTTTCTGAATTGATTCCGAATTGATGTAATGATACAAATCGATACGATTGCTGCTGTGAATTGACGTTTTGTTCAAATAATCCTCAAAAGATGGATGATTTTCCTTTTTCAAACCATAAAGTAACAAAGCACGCAATGTGTAGAAATACGGATATTTTTCTACTTCTTTTTTAAGAAGTGGAATGTCCGATTTCTCGACTTCGTACGGATGTGCTACTAAATATTCAATTCTGGTCATTGCTCAAATATAAGGTTATTTTTTTACCAATCCATCGCAATAGACGCAAAAACTTGGTCGCGAATATCATCAATAATTAATGGAACAATTGACGATTCTACAGCGCTTAACATCGCATTTCCGTCATATAATTGGAAAGCAGAAAATGTTCTGTCATAACTTTTTGATTCGTCTTTATTGTTGATATATCGAACTTTTACATAAATCGTCAAACGGTTTTTTGCTGCAATATCATTTGATTGAATTGCTTCTGGAACAACATCATATCCCGTAATTTCACCTTCGATAATTAAGTCAGAATTTTCGTTAGAATTTAACTTCAACTTCGTTCTACTTCTAAAAATATCTTGAATGGCAATCGTTAAATCTTGACTTAATGTAGGATTTTGTTGAGGTGCGTAATTCGGGAAAGTTGCCACATAAATTGTGTTCCAATCTGGTTGAATTGCAGCTCCGGAAAGTGAATATTTTATACATCCTGTTAAACTAAAAATAGTAAAAATACTAAGGACGAATAGTTTTATTTTGTTCATATTACAAATGATATTGTTTGATTTTTCGGTACAATGTACGCTCAGAAATTCCCAATTCGTCAGCCGCCATTTTACGTTTTCCTTTGTGTTTTTCTAACGCCAATTTTATCATTTCTTTTTCGTTATCTTGTAACGAAAGTGACTCTGGTTCTTCGATTGGACTTACATCATATACATCGTTCGAATAATCGTATTGCGGTTGTTGATAACTTGGTGTGATTGGAGCAGATTTCGTTGGAACCAAATTATATTGACTTGGTACAAAATCTTCTTCTGGTTCGTTTTGATCTTGATAAACGCGTTGAATCAATTCTTGCGTATTGCCATTAAAATCTTCAACATCTTTGTGTTTGATTAAATCTAATGTTAAAGCACGTAAATCGTTCAAATCTTTTTTCATGTCCAATAAAACTTTGAACAATAATTCACGTTCCATAAAATCAGAAGAACTTCCATCTTTCGATTTATTTGTTACCGTCAACATTGTTGAATTATTGGGTAATAATTCCATGATTTTTTCTAACGAAATCACACGGTCTTTTTCCACAACAGAAACTTGTTCAGCAAAATTTCTTAATTGACGCACATTTCCCGGCCAAGGATAATTCGCAATATAATTTTGGGCTTCTGGAGAAAGCTCAATATGCGGCATTCTGTATTTATTTGCAAAATCTGAAGCAAATTTTCGGAACAATAAATTAATATCTTCCTTACGCTCGCGCAAAGCAGGAATATCAATTTGAACTGTATTTAATCGATAATATAAATCTTCACGAAATTTACCTTTTTCAACAGCTTCTTTCAATTTTACATTCGTTGCAGCAACAACACGAACATTTGTTTTTTGAAGTTCCGAAGAACCAACTTTCATAAATTCACCCGACTCTAAAATACGCAATAAACGCACTTGTGTAGCTAAAGGCAATTCACCAACTTCATCTAAGAAAATAGTTCCACCATCTGCTACTTCAAAATAACCTTTACGTGTTTGTGTAGCGCCTGTAAAAGCACCTTTTTCGTGTCCAAATAATTCAGAATCGATTGTTCCTTCTGGAATCGCACCACAGTTCACTGCAATATAATTGTTGTGTTTGCGTGCAGATTGATTGTGAATAATTTTCGGAATAAATTCTTTACCTACACCACTTTCTCCGATAACAAGAACAGAAATGTCTGTAGGTGCAACCTGAATCGCCTTTTCTAAAGCACGATTCAAGGCTATATTATTTCCAATGATTCCAAAACGTTGTTTGATAGTTTGTAAAGAATCCATTTTTTTATTTTTTAGGTTTTTGAAAAATGATCTATCAAATTTCAATTATTGTCTTATTAAAACCGTCATTTCGAGTAAAATTCTTTAGAATTTTGTATCGAGAAAAAGGTTTTAAACTATTAAAATTCTATTCTCGATACAATTTTTAATCATTTCATTTATAAAAATCACTCGAATTGACGAATTTTATTTTTAGTATACAATTGACGGATTGATTGTTTATCCTTCTATCATTTCACCAATCAAAGTAGCCGTTGTACAGCTATTTGCTTTTACGTTTACAAAATCTCCTATTTTAGTTCCTTCTACTTTAGGGAAAACTAAAACCGCGTTTTGTGTATTACGTCCGTACCAGAAATTTTCGTCACGTTTAGAGTTTCCTTCAATCAAAACTTCATGAGTTTTTCCAACATAACTATTCATACGCTCTGCAGAGTGTTTTTGTTGCATTTCGATGATTTCTTGTAAACGACGTTTTTTATCTTCTGGTAAAACATCATCAGGCATTTTTTTGTGCGCTGGCGTTCCTGGACGCTCAGAATAAGCGAACATATAACCGAAATCATATTTCACATATTCCATTAACGATAATGTATCTTGATGTTCTTCTTCTGTTTCGCCACAGAAACCTGCAATCATATCGTGAGATAAAGCACAATCTGGAACGATACGTCGAATTTTATCAATCAATTCGAAATATTCTTCACGAGTATGTTGACGATTCATACGTGCTAAGACAGTAGTAGAACCCGATTGAACAGGTAAGTGAATGTATTTACAAATATTTTTGTGTTTCGCCATCATTTGCAATACGCCTTCTTCCATATCTTGTGGATTAGAAGTTGAAAAACGTAAACGAATGTTAGGAAACTGCGTAGCAACCATGTCTAATAATTGAGCAAAATCTACAGCAGTCGCTTTCTGAATATCAGTTGCATTTTTGAAATCTTTTTTTGGTCCTCCACCATACCATAAATATGAATCGACATTTTGACCTAAAAGTGTAATTTCTTTGTAACCAGATTCTGCTAATTCTTTACATTCATTCAAGATTGAGTGAGGATCACGAGAACGCTCACGACCACGCGTAAAAGGAACAACACAGAATGTACACATGTTATCACAGCCACGAGTAATCGTAACAAAGGCTGTAACGCCATTTCCACCTAAACGAACAGGAGAAATTTCGGCATATGTTTCTTCTTTTGATAATTGTACGTTTACCGCATCACGACCATCTTCTACATCGTTGATTAAGTTTGGTAAATCGCGGTAAGCATCTGGTCCTACAACGATATCTACTAAATGTTCTTCTTCTAAGAATTTATGTTTCAAACGTTCCGCCATACAACCTAAAACTCCAATTTTAAGACTTGGATTTTGTTTTTTGATTGCGTTTAAAGTTCCTAAACGTTTACGAACTGTTTGTTCCGCTTTTTCACGAATAGAACAAGTGTTTAAAAGAATTAAATCTGCTTCGTCAACTTTTTGAGTGGTTTGATAACCTTCGTTATTTAGAATAGATGCAACAATTTCACTATCCGAGAAATTCATTTGACATCCGTAACTTTCTAAGAATAATTTCTTTGTTGCATTACGAGTAGGAGCAGTCATCAAAGCCTCTCCTTGTCTTGCTTCATCTATATGTTTTTCTTCTGTATGCATTCTAAAATGGATATTTTATCGTGCAAAAATAATAAATCTATGTGACATATTGGCAGTAAAATTTTCTTTTGCATTTTATTAACATTTTGTAGATTTGAGGAAATCTAAAAAAATATAAAACTATGGATGATAGAATTAGACAAAGAATAGAAGAAATTAAACAACGAGGAGTAAATATAAACGTTGGCGATATTTTTTCAAAATCATGGGAAATTTTTTCAGGAATCGCTTTATATGCAATTCTTGCAATTGTAATAACATTCGCAATTAGTTTCATGATTAATTTCTTCTTAGGATTAATCATTTCAGCACCAACTATGGTTATTAATGATCCATCTGATTTAAATGAAGTGTTTGCAGAAGCATCATCTCCTTTAGCGTGGGTGAGTAATATTGTTAGTATTGTAGTTGCAGCAGCTTTAGCACCGATTACAGTAAGTATTTTGACAATGGCTAAAAAATTTAATAAACATCAAAATCCTGATTTTTCAGATTTGTTTGTTCATTATAAAGATGGAAAATTTGGTGTGATTTTTACAACATATTTAGCTGTTCAATTTTTAGGATTCATAGGTATTTTATTATGTATTGTACCTGGATTTATTTTCTATGTTACATCAATACTAGCAATTCCTTTTGTATTGTTTACAAGTTTTACTACAACGGAAGCTATAAAATCAAGTGTAAGTATTTTATTTAAAAACTTCGGATCAGCATTTGTTTTTTGTTTGGCTTGTTTTGGAGTTGCAATTTTAGGCGTACTTGCTTGTGGAGTTGGATTATTAGTAGCAATGCCTCTAATTTATATTGCTACATATGTTTTATATGAAACAGTTATAGGAACAGAAGACAATGAACAATCAGAAATAGACCAAATAGGAACAGATATTTACAAGGATAATCCTTACATGAAATAGACAAAATTATGAAGCAGTTGAAAATCATTTTTGGCTGCTTCATTTTTTTGTTATTAATTTTGCAGAAATTTTTTAAGAAAACAATATGTCTAAAAATCTCGTTATTGTTGAGTCCCCAGCAAAAGCTAAAACCATTCAAGGTTTTTTAGGTGATGATTTTATCGTGGAATCAAGTTTTGGTCACGTGGTCGATTTACCAAAGAAAGGAATGGGAATCGAAATCGAGAATCATTATAAGCCAATATACGAAGTAACACCTGATAAAAAGGAGGTTGTAAGTAAACTGAAAAAATTGTCTTCGAAAGCCCAAACAATTTGGTTAGCATCCGATGAGGACCGCGAAGGAGAAGCAATTTCTTGGCATTTGTATCACGTTCTTGGATTAGAAAAGAAAGATACAAAACGTATTGTTTTTAATGAAATTACAAAAAAAGCGATTCAACGTGCGGTAGAAAATCCACGTCAAATTGATGAGAATTTGGTTGATGCACAACAAGCTCGTCGTGTTTTGGACAGATTAGTTGGTTTCGAAATGTCGCCAATTTTATGGAAAAAAATCAAACCAGGCTTATCTGCAGGTCGTGTTCAATCAGTTTCTGTTCGATTAATTGTTGAACGTGAAAAAGAAATTCAAAATTTTGTTCCAGTTTCGTCATATAAATTCATTGCAATTTTCGAAACAAATGAGGGAAGAACATTAAAAGCAGTTTTAACAAAAGAATTTTCTACGTTAAAAGAAGCCGAAGATTTCTTAGAAACATGTGTTGGAGCAGATTTTAAAGTAAATGATTTACAAAAGAAACCAGCAAAGCGTACACCTTCAGCACCATTTACAACATCAACTTTGCAACAAGAAGCATCTCGTAAATTAGGTTTTTCAGTTTCAAGAACGATGCGTGTCGCACAACAATTATACGAATCTGGACATATCACATATATGAGAACAGATAGTGTGAATTTGTCTGATGATGCATTAACAGCAGTAAAAGCTGAGATAGAATCTGCTTACGGAAACAAATATGTTGAGATAAGAAAATATAAAAACAAAAATTCATCTGCACAAGAAGCGCACGAAGCGATTCGTCCAACGCATTTCGAAAATCATTCAATAAATGCAGACGATTCTATGCGAAAATTGTACGAATTAATTTGGAAACGTACAGTTGCTTCTCAAATGGCAAATGCAGAATTGGAACGAACTATTATTGATATTGATAACAACAAAAACAACTTTATTTTCCAAGCGAAAGGAGAAGTAATTGTGTTTGATGGTTTCTTAAAAGTATATCAAGAATCGTTTGACGACGAAGATGCTGATGATGATAAAGTATTATTACCAAGTGTAAAAGTAAATGAGCAATTGAAAGCAGATGAAATAAACGGTACTGAACGTTTTTCTCGTCCTTCGGCTCGTTATACAGAAGCATCTTTGGTAAAAAAATTAGAAGAATTAGGAATTGGTCGTCCATCAACTTATGCGCCAACGATTTCTACAATCCAGAATAGAGGCTATGTGGAAGTTGGGGAATTGGATGGTCAAGAACGAAAATATAATACCTTAACGCTAATCGATAATCAAATCAAAAAAGTTCAACAAAAAGAAATTTTTGGAGCTGATCGTCGCAAATTAATGCCAACTGATATCGGAATTGTGGTAAATGATTTCTTGGTTGATTATTTTACGAATGTGATGGATTACGATTTTACAGCGCGTGTCGAAAATAGTTTTGATGATATTGCGGAAGGTAAATTGAATTGGACAAAAATGATTGATGAATTTTATACGAAATTTCATCATGTTGTAGAAGATGTTCAAGAAAATGCTGATCGTGCAACTGGAGAACGCGAATTAGGAATTGATCCTGTATCGGGTAAAAAAGTGCATGCACGTATTGGACGTTTTGGGCCAATGATTCAGATTGGTGAAGCAGAAGATGAAGAAAAACCTCGCTTTGCAAGTCTTCAAAAACATCAATCTATTCATAATATTACCTTAGAAGAGGCAATGAAATTGTTCGAATTACCAAAAACTTTAGGTGAGTATAAAGCGCACGAAGTAGAAGTGAATATTGGACGTTTTGGACCTTATGTGAAATTTGATGATAAATATATTTCGATTCCGAAAGAGGAAGATCCAATGGATTTATCATTTGATCGTGCAGTAGAATTAATCGAAGAAAAATTAAAAGCTGATGCACCGATTGCACAATACGAAGGGTATGATGTAACAAAAGGAAAAGGACGTTTTGGACCATTTATCAAATGGAATGAATGGTTTATTAATGTTCCGAAAAAATACGATTTCGATCATTTATCTCAAGCTGATATTATCGAATTGATTGAAGATAAAAAACGTAAAGAATCTGAACGTGTTGTTCGCGAATGGTCAGAACAGGAAATTCGATTAGAGAAAGCGCGTTGGGGACGTTATAATTTGATTCAAGGAAAAATAAAAGTTGAGTTATCGAAAGAGACGAATCCAGAAGCGTTGACTTTGGCTGAGGTTGAAAAATTAATAGAAGCTGCGAAACCTAAAAAGAAAGCAGTGACTAAAAAAGCGCCTGCAAAAAAGACAACTGCGAAGAAAACGACAACTAAAAAAACAACGACTAAAAAGTAATAATGTACAACGACTTTTTAAAACCCGTTTCTGAAGAATTACAAGATTTTGCTAAATCTTGTAATTCTTTTGCGTTAGGACAAGCTATAAAATTTCGCGAAGATGTTATCGAAAGCGATGAAAAATCGAACGATAAAATTGCGATTATTGGTGTGACAGAATCTCGTTCGAAACAAAAAGATTTGATCGAAGATGTAGATTTTAGCCTTGTTCGTACACAATTGTACGAATTGCAAATGGGAAATTGGTCGATAGATTTGTACGATTTTGGCGATGTTGTTTATTATGATGATAAAGCCGAAACCGAAAAAGTTTTTAGAGAAGTTACCAACGGATTAATTCGTGATGGATATGTTGTTGTTATTTTGGGTGGAAACCCAAGTTTAGGTTATCAACAATATCGTGCTTATGACGAAATTGTTGATAAAGTTTATTACTTAACAATCGATCATAAATTACGATTAGGAAAAGATGAAGCACAAACAACAGAAAATAATTATTTAACAAAAATTATTTCGAATGAGCCTTTCAATTTATTGGATTATACGAATATCGGTTTTCAAACGTATTTTGTTGCTCAAGAAAAATTAGATTTGTTAGATCAGTTAAATTTTGATGCTGTTCGTTTGGGTGTGATTTCTGAAAATGTAAAAGAAATAGAACCTTATTCGAGAGATGCAAATGCGGCTTTGCTTAATTTATCGAGTTTACAAGGTTCGGATTTCTCTTCTTCAAAAAATATGACGCCAAATGGATTTACTTCACGAGAAATTTGTGCGTTAACAAGATATTTAGGTTTCAGCAATAAATTGACTTCACTTTACGTTTGTGATTATATCGAGAATTATAAAAAATTAGATCATCTATTAATTTCGCAGATGATTTGGTATTTTATTGATGGAAAAAATCACCGTCCAGAGATAAAAAGTTTTGACGATACACAATATTTTGAAAAAATTTTTGTTCCTACAGAAGGATACAATTATATTTTTTACCGAAATGTATTAACCAATCAATTGTGGATAGAAGTTGATAACACTGTTGATGGAGAGCGAAAATTTGAAATTATTCCGTGTTCAGAAAAAGATTATGAGCAAGCCTTGAATGGAGAAATACCGAATAGGTGGTGGAAATATTTCAAAAAATTTTATTAAAAAATAAAGAACAATTTTAAAAATCAATTAATAAATTGCCTTAATTTGTAGCCTTATTAATTGAGAACTAAAAGTATAAAACCTGTATAAAAATAAATCTATAACAGAATGAATAGAATTTTGGTAAGTGCATTGTTGCTATCTCTTTCTTTATCATCATGTAAAATGTTGAAGAACAGAGGGAGTAGTGATAGAAATGATGGACAAATAGTTTCGAAAACATCTTCGGCTTGGACGCCAGTTCGTCCAAAAGGAATGGTTCCGATTCCGAGTGGATCGTTTGTTTTAGGACAAACCGATTACGATTTTACAAAAACAAATGATGCTCCAGTAAAAACGGTTACTGTTACAGGTTTCTTTATGGATGATACAGAGATTACAAACTCTGAGTATCAGTATTTTGTAAATTATGTAAAAGATTCTATCGCTCGTACTGCTTTGGCAAACAAGGCAGAAACTTTAGGTTTTGACCCTATGAATCCAAATAATGGAGCAGGAGGTATTGGTGATTATGCATATATTTCTGGTTCACAAGATGGACAAGGGACGCCATATGATGAATATATTAAAAACAGTAATACAGGTCGTGATGGTCAATCTTTAGATGGTAAGAAATTAAATTGGAAACAGCGTTTGGAGTGGGATAAATACAAATATCCAGATGTAGATTATGCTGAGGTTATGGAAGGATTATATTATCCTCCAGAAGAGCGTATGAATGGAGAAAGACGTATTGATACGCGTAAATTAAACTATTCTTATGTGACAGTTGATCAAACTGCTGCAGCAAAAAAACGTGGTACTTTCCGTGTAGATTTTCGTAAAGAATTTAGTTTAAACATTTATCCTGATACAACAGTTTGGGTAAGAGATTTCAACTATTCGTACAATGATCCAATGCACCAAGACTATTTTTGGCATAAAGCTTATGCAAATTATCCTGTTGTAGGTGTTAACTGGAATCAAGCAACAGCTTTTTGTGATTTCCGCACAAGATATCATAACACAGCATTGAATAATAAAAAGAAAAGAGGAAGTCAAGTAAAAGTTATTAGTTACCGTTTACCAACAGAAATTGAGTGGGAATACGCAGCGAAAGGTGGTTTAGAAAATGCACCTTATCCTTGGGGAGGTCCTTATTTAACAGATGATAGAGGTTGTTATCTAGCGAACTTCAAACCAAAACGTGGAGATTATTTAGAAATCAACGATGGCAAGAAAACTGGTTACATGTATACGGCTCCTATAAAAACATTCCGTGCGAATGGATATGGTCTTTATGACATGGCTGGTAACGTAGCTGAATGGACAAGTTCTCCGTATAACAGATCATCTTATACAATGTCTTCATCACTTAATCCGTCAATTACAATGTCTGGAGAAGTAAATAGAAGTGTAAGAGGAGGATCTTGGAAAGATGTTGGATATTTATTAATGACTTCAGCAAGAGATTGGGAACACAAAGATTCTGCAAGAAGTTTCATCGGATTCCGTACAGTACAATCTTTCCCAGAAGGATCAAAAGTAAATTTTAGAAAAACCAAATAACCTATTAATAAAATAATTTAATAAAAAGCACTCTTATGGCAGTACAAGCTTCAAAACAAGAACGTCTTACAAATTTTTTGTATAATTTCTTTGCCGCAGTAGTAATTATCGGGGCATTATGTAAAATTACACATACGAATATAGGACCAATATCAGCCAATTTAATCTTAACAGTAGGTTTAGTAGCTGAAGCAATCGTCTTCTTATATTCAGCATTCTTCGATAAACCAGAAGGAAGCTACGAATGGGAAAAAGCTTATCCAGAATTATTAACTGGAGAGCCAGTACAAAGAAAAACTGCTGCTGTTGCAACTGCAGGAAATAATTTAACTGCAGAATTAGACAAAGTATTAGCAGATGCTAAATTAGATAAAGAAGTTTTCGAAAGATTACGTGGTTCTTTAGATAAATTTGGTTCAGCTGTTAACGAATTAAACACAACAACATCTGCTGTCGCTTCAACAGAACAATATAGCAACGAAATTGCAAAAGCATCAACTAACATCAGCCAATTAAACGCTGTTTATGCTGAGCAAATTGTTAATAGCCAAAAACAAGTAGAATTAAATAAACAATTTATCGAAGAAATGCAAAAATCTTCAGGTAGTTCAGAGCAATTCTTGAAAGAAATGCAAGAGCTTTCTGCAAACATTAATGCATTAAACAAAGTATACGGAGGTATGCTTTCTGCAATGAAAAATAACTAATCGTTGTACGATAAATTAAACTAATTATTCATTAATTCTATAAATTATTATGGCAGGAGGTGGTAGACTAACCGGACGTCAGAAGATGATCAACCTGATGTATCTCGTGTTCATTGCAATGATGGCTTTGAACGTGGATCGTGAGGTGTTGAGATCTTTCGAAACGATAAATACATCTTTAGAGTCAACAACGACTTTAACGAAAACAAATAACGATACCTTCTATGGTCAAATTGATCTAAAAGCGAAGGATGATCCAACTTATGCAAAAACTCAAGCAGATGCTGCAGAAGTTAAAAAACAAACAAATGATTTTGTTGCTTATATCGATGGATTGAAAAAAGAATTAGCTGGTGCTGATTTTGTTTCAGGATCAGAAGATACAGATTACAATGCATTGTCTAATACAGAGCCTGTAGTTTCTTTATTCTTTAAAGGAAAAGGAGGAGACAAAGGAAATGAGAAAGCACAAGAGTTTACAAATAAAATTGATGGGTTCAGAAATTTCTTAATGACTTTTGCTAAACAAAGTCCAGATGCTAAAAATGCGGAAGCTCGTATCAACGAATTTTTTGGAACAACTCCAAAAACGAAAAATCAAAGCTGGATGCAAGAGAAATTCTATGACCAACCAATGGTTGCGTCATTAACGAATTTATCTAAAATGCAAATGGATGCACGTACAGAAGAAGGTAACTTAGTAAGAGCATTATTATCTGGTAAATTAGAAGAAAAAATTGAGTTGGATGCATTCCAAGGTTTATTCTTATCGCCAGGTGTTGTGAAAGTCGGAGATGAAGCTGTTCTTAATGTAGTTTTAGGAGCTTACGATAATTCAATCAAAGGTTCTGTTTCTACAAGTGTTGGTTCTGCTACTGTTGTTGATGGTAAAGCATCTATTAAGTTGAATACATCTGCAGTTGGTATGCATCAATTAACAGGTAACATTACATACGTATCGAATGGAAAAACGAAAACGGTAGCCATAGCACCTTCAACTTATCAAGTTGTAGCCCAAACATCAGATGTTAAATTTAAAGAGGTTATTCAAAAAGACCCAACAGGAGGGTCTATTGTTGCAGATAATTTACGTGTAGTTTATCGTGGAGTATCTAATCCAATTTCAGCAACAATTAACGGTGCAAACGGACCTGTTAGTTTAAGTGCTTCTTCTGGAAGTCCTTCTGGAGCGGGAGCTAACAAATGGAATTATACGCCTGGAGGAGGAAACGAAGTGGTGTTTACGGCATCTGCAAGAGCAAGTTCTGGTAAAACATTATCGGTTCGCGAAACATTCCGTATCAAACCAGTTCCACCGGCACGTGGTGTTATTTTAGGAAATACAAGTCCAGCTATTCCAGATAATGGAATCGCAGCACAAACAATTCGTGTAGATTGGCCAGATTTCTTATTCCCAATTTCGGGTGAAGTAACATCTTTCAATGTAAGAGTACCAGGTCAAGCAACAGTACGTGTTTCTGGAAATAAAATGTCAGGAGCAGCTGGAGCAATTTCTAAAGCGAAAAAAGGTGATGTAATTGGTGTTTTCGATATTAAATATCGTACAAATTCAGGAGCAACTGGAGAAGCATCATCTATCGCAATTCAAGTACAATAATTTAAAAAGTAAAAATTTAAAATATGAAGTATCTTTTGTTTGGTTTAATGAGTTTTTTCTCAACTCTTACAATGGCGCAAAATGTTCTTAACGCTGTTTCGCCAGAACAGTTAAGAAAAGACCGCGAAAATAAAACAAGAGTTGATGAAGCTGGATATACAGTAAGTACGGCTCAAGATCCTTTGAAATATGGCTTTATCGAAGATAAAGATGTTTTATGGTCGAAAGTTGTATGGGAAGTAATTGATTTGAATGAGCGTCTAAATCAACCTTATTATAGATCTGGTGATGAGTTAGTGCAAAATTCAAAATCATTATATGATGTATTGGTTGACGGAGTTCGTAGCAAAAAGATTAGAGAAGTTTACGACGATGAGTACTTTCAAACTAAAATGAGTTATGAGCAAATTATGGCTCGTAATGAGAAGAAAGATACACAACAGTATTACTACGATATGAAAGCTGCTGGAGAAACTCCTGACGAAGCTGCTATTTTTAATTATAAAATTAAATCTGACGATATCAAAATGGTAAAAACGAAAGGTCTATGGTACATCGACCGTCGTTTAGGAGAATTAAAATATCGTTTGTTAGGTTTAGCAATTATGGGACCTGATGCGCAATCGTTAGGAACTGAGTTTGCTGACGGAGCTTTCGTAGATTTATTCTGGATTTGGTATCCAGATGCTCGTAATGTTTTGGTGAATGCAACGGTATTCAATCCAAGTAATTCAAATTCGGCAATTACATATGATGAGATGTTAAATGCACGTAGATTTAGTTCTATTATTTACAAAGCTCAAACAATGTATGGAACGAAAATGATTGATGATTACATTCCAAATGATGCGAAAGGTCAATTAGAAGAACATCACAAAATTAGAAATTCTATCATTCAGTCAGAAGCTGATATGTGGAATTACTAATCAGAATACAAAACAAAAAATCCAGTCATTTGACTAGATTTTTTGTTATAACTTTAGTTCAAATTAAATAAAAGCAATGAAAAATATTTTATTATTATCATTACTAATAATATCAATTAATAGTTTTGGACAACAAGAAGTTTTAACGAACTCTATTAAAAAAACAACAACAAAATTAGACAAAAGCTCAGATAGAAAAACTTTAAAAGAGTTTGTAGAGAGTATTTACATTAATTCATTAAATACTTTTGAAGGAGAGAAACTATTGATAAACACTGATGAGCTTAGTGTACAAGTAAAAAGAAACTCAGGTAAATTTGAATCGATGAAATTGAAAGATTTGAATGATATTTCTGTAGGTCAATTAAAATCTTTTGAGTATAAAAAAGATAAAACAATCGAAGCTCTTTACGGAAGAAGAGGCGAATTATTTGGAATGGTTATGATAGAATTAAAATAGAAAAAATCCAGTCATCGACTGGATTTTATTGTTTATGTATTTATAAGAATTTAACTTTCTAAAATCTAAAATCTAAAATCTAAAATCTAAAATCTAATTCGCATCTCCTTTTTCAATTCCTTCCTCTATTTTTTCTTCAACTTCTGCCTTTTCTTCATGGTCCAATTTCATTTCTCCCGAATCATCATCACTACGTAAAACAACTTGAATACTGATAGGAAAATGATCTGAGCCAATATTTGGTTCTCGTATCATATCAATTAATCGAAATTGAGAACTCAAAAAATAATGATCCAAAGGCCAACGTAAGAACCAATGATGCGCATGAAAAGTATTGAACATTCCACGACCACGACGAGGATCTAAAAGTTGCGAAGTTTTCAAAAATAAACGTGTTGTTCTGCTCCACGCAACATCATTCAAATCTCCAAAAACAATGCACGCTTTTCTATATTCTTTCGCTTGTTTTCCTATAATCAAAATCTCAGCATCGCGTTCAGCACTTTCTTCATTTTCTTGCGGAACTGGCGGAGTTGGATGTAAACCATACAAACGCACAATTTGATTATTATATTCGATATCAGCAATAATTGAAGGGATTTCTGTGCTGATTAAATAATTAATTTTTTGGTATTTTATAGGTAATTTAGAGTAAAACAATAATCCATAAGTATTTTCTAACGGAACTTCTATTTTGTACTCAAAATCGTTTGTAGCTTCTTTTATTTGTTCCATCCATTCGTTGTTCGTTTCTAATAAAAAAACGATATCAGGATTTCTTTTCTTAATTAATTCAACCAAATTTTGATATTTCGTATTGTCTTGCAAAACATTATAAACAAGTAAATCAAGCGGTTTTTCATTTGGTTTTAAGGATACTTGTTCAATCATTTTTTTACCAAATGGAGAATAAGGAATAATGACCCAAAGCAAATAAATCGCAGTAAAAATTAAACAAATAAATAAACTTATTGTAATTGAAGTTTTAGGCACAACAATGAATAAAATACAAGTAGCAATTACCAAAACAAATTTCTGAAATCGTGGATAATCAAAAACTCTAACCGTCCAATGTGTATGTTTGATGAAAGGAATAATGACTGAAAGGATAATGAGGCAAGAAATTATGGTATAGAATATTTGCATAAAATGGTTGATTTTAAGAATAAAGATAAGTAAAACCGAAACATTATTTACCTTTGTAATCAAATTTTAGAAATTGAAAAAAGTAGAATATATCATCGTTGGTCAAGGTGTTGCAGGGAGTTGTATGGCGATGAAATTGTTGAAAGAAAAAAAATCTTTTGTGATAATTGATAATCATTTTCATAAAGCATCGGCGATTGCAGCTGGGATTTTTAATTCTGTAGTGCTAAAACGATTTTCAATTGTTTGGAATGCAACAAAACAAATCGAAAGATTACGAGAGGTTTTTGGTTATTTTGAACAATTGTTAAACAAAAAATATATCTACAATTTTCCAGTTTATAGAATTTTTAATGACGAACAAGAGAAAAAAACGTGGTTGAAAAAAGCGACAACTCATCCAGATTTGATTGATTATTTAGCAACAGATACAGAACAACTGAATGATTTTTCCTCAATCAATTCTCCGATTGGTTCTGGTGAAGTTTTGCACACAGGTCGTGTTGATTTGACAAATCTTCTAGCTGATTTTAAAGATTATTTAGTCGAAAATGATGCTTTTTTAGATGAAACTTTTGATTTTAATGAATTAAAATTAGAGGATAATCAAACGAGCTATAAAAAAATCGAAGCAACTAAAATAATTTTTGCCGAAGGTTATAATATTTTGAACAATCCTTATTTCAAAAATTTACCTATAATTGGTGTAAAAGGCGAAGTGTTGAGAATTAAAACAGAAGCTAATTTACCTGAAGCAGTTGTGAAAGGAAAAGAATTTTTGATGCCTTTAGAAAATAATCAATATTTTGTAGGCGCAACTTACGATCGTGATCATGTGAATTATGAAAATACTGAGGATGCAAAACAATATTTGGTTGAAGGTGTTCAGAATTTTTTTAAAGATGATTTTGAAGTTGTGGAACAACATGCGTCAATTCGTCCAACGGTTGTGGATCGTCGTCCAATTATAGGAGCGCATCCAACGCATCAACAATTGATTTGTCTAAATGGAATGGGAACGCGTGGGACAATGTTAGCGCCTGTGATGGTGGATGATTTGTACGATTTTTTAGAAAATAATCAACTAATTGACAAAGAAGCGAACATTGCACGTTTCTATGATCGATTTTAAACCTATTTTGAATGAAAAAATTTGACATAAAAATATTTGCAATTCAACTTGTAGCAAGCGTTTTGTTATTTTTAGGAATTCAACAATTTTACGTCTTGGCTGAATTAGATTTGATTGAATTAATTCATTCAATGGGAAAAGATAATTTTGCCTTTTTGGTTAGAAAAAGTGACGAATTCGGAATCAGCGAAAAACTGAAACATTTAGCTACAATGAAAACAATTTTGAGTTTTGTAGGTATTGTTTTGGCGTATATTTTATGTTCAGTAATTAATCATAAACGCAATTACGATTGGAAAATGTCTGTAATTATAGTAGTATTGTGTTTTTTAGTTTTTCAATTCAGATTAATGAACCTTCCAATTAATTTTATTGCAACCAAAAATCTCGCATTGGCTTATTTTGTGCCAGCAACTTTTTCGATTTTAATCAGTTTTGTATTGTATTTTTTGAGTTATCGTTTAAAACCTTAAAAAAAATCAATGCAAAATTCTACAATTAGCATTAATATTTTTAGCTTCTTTTATAAAAGTTAAAGCTAATTGTTCATCGTTAACATCAATTGTTATTGAATGTCCATCTAATAATTTGTCAACATTACTTTTAGCAACTTTTAATGATATTTTTAGTAAGTCAATTTGTAGATGTGTTAAAGTGACTTTTTGAAATCCTTCATTCCAGCCATCAAATATTATCTTCATAAGTGATTTTAAATATTGTTAAAAATAGAAATGAATACTTGTTTTAAGTTCTAATGCTTTATGAAATATATTAATAATATTTTCACATTCAGGATATGTTTTCTTCAATTGATTATAAGTGTTTTCAATTAAAACTAAATTATTAATTTTTTCGTCTTCATAATCGTCAATTATTGAATTACAAGTTTGATTAATTAAATCAAAAACACCTTTCTTCCATAAAATATTAAATTCTGATTCATTTAACCTAATTTCGATTAATTCGTTTGGAGAAGCTGTATCATAATCTAATTTTAATTCAGCTTCTTTATTAATAGGAACAATAATAATTTTACTCATAATCATTAATTGAAAGGTGATTGTTATTTTTAAAACACTTTCACAATATACTACTTATAGTTTTGAGATAAGTTTTCATCTAACAAAAAACATTGTATTTTTGCAAAATGTTATTAGTACAAAATTTAGGAGTTTATTTTGCGGGTAGATATTTATTCGAAAACGTTTCGTTCCGCATCAACAAAGGAAACCGTGTTGGTTTGGTAGGGAAAAATGGAGCAGGAAAATCTACTTTGCTTAAAATTTTAGCCAAAAGTCAGCAATCTTCAGAAGGTGAAGTTGTTTACGAAGGCGACGTTACAATCGGATATTTATCGCAAGATATTGATTTTGTACAAGGAAGAACGGTTTGGCAAGAAGCGGATTCTGCTTTTGAGCAATTGGTTGAAATTCAAGAACGTATTGATTTTGTAAACAAAGAATTAGCTGAAAGAACAGATTACGAATCGGACGAATATGGAAAATTAATTGAAGATATTTCTCATTTAACAGAACGTTTCGGACTTTTAGGTGGTTACACAAAAGATGCTGAAATCGAACAAATTTTAATTGGTTTAGGATTCAAAAATTCAGATTTTCATCGCCCAACAGAAGAATTTTCTGGAGGTTGGAGAATGCGAATTGAATTGGCAAAACTATTGTTGCAAAAACATGATGTAATGCTTTTAGATGAGCCTACCAACCATTTGGATATCGATTCGATTGTTTGGTTAGAAGATTTCTTGAAAGATTATCCTGGAGCTGTTGTGTTGGTTTCGCACGACCGTCAATTTTTGGATAACGTAACTAATCGTACAATCGAAATTGCAAATCGCCACATTTCTGATTTTAAAGCGAATTATACGCGTTATTTAGAATTGCGTGAAGATCGTCGCGAAAAATTAGAGCAAGCACAGAAGAATCAAGAGCAAATGATTAAGCACACGGAAGATTTAATTTCAAAATTCCGTGCAAAAGCTAATAAAGCTTCGATGGCGCAATCATTAATCAAAAAATTAGATAAAATAGAACGCATCGAAATTGAAAATGATGATGTAACGAAAATGAATATCCGTTTTGTGGATGCTGTTCAGCCAGGTAAAATTATTTTCGAGTTAGATGATGTAGGTGTTGCTTTTGGTGATCATCAAGTTTTTGATCATGTTTCTTTTTATGTTAATCGAGGAGAAAAAGTAGCTTTTGTTGGTCAAAATGGTCAAGGAAAAACGACTTTATCGCGTGCGATTATCAACGAACAAGAGCATTCAGGCAAAATAAAACATGGACATAATGTAGAAATCGGATATTTTGCCCAAAATCAAGCACATGTTTTGAATGATAAATTAACGGTTTTAGAAGAAGCAGAAAATTCTGCAACAGAAGAAACACGTAAACATGTTCGCGATTATTTAGGTGCATTTATGTTTGGTGGTGATGCTGTTGAGAAAAAAGTTTCGGTTCTTTCGGGAGGTGAGCGAAATCGTTTGGCGTTGTGTAAATTATTGTTACGTCCATTCAATGTATTAATCATGGATGAGCCAACGAACCACTTGGATATTGTATCAAAAGAATTGTTGAAAAAAGCTTTACAAAAATATTCTGGAACTTTGATTTTAGTATCTCATGACCGTGAATTTTTAGAAGGTTTAGTAGATAAAGTGTTCGATTTCCGTAATGGTCAAGTGAAAGAATATCTTTCTGGAATTGATGATTATTTGGCGCAAATAAAAGCGGGAAGTTTCCGTGAAGTGGAGAAAGGAAATAGTTTGGCTG
The DNA here is from genome assembly GCF_002426075.1 of Empedobacter sp. UBA5528. Lineage (NCBI taxonomy): Bacteria > Pseudomonadati > Bacteroidota > Flavobacteriia > Flavobacteriales > Weeksellaceae > Empedobacter > Empedobacter sp. UBA5528. The sequence continues at coordinate 65,171 of NZ_DINY01000027.1, forward strand.
CACGAAAAGAAGAGAAACCGATTGAGGTTAAAATAGAACAAGCGAAAAGAGTTTTATCTTTTGAGGAAGAGAAAGAGCAAAAACGTCTTAAAAATAGATTGTCAAGAATAGAAACGGAGATTTCTGATTTAGAGACGAAGATTGCCGATTTAGAAAATAAGTTGCATGCAGGTTCGCAAACGCAACAAGAATTAGATAAATACTCGAATCTGAAAAATGATTTAGACAAAAAAATGTTAGAGTGGGAGGAGGTTTCTGAACAAATTATCTAATGATAGAAATAGAAAAAAAAGTGCTACAAACTGTAGCACTTTTTTTGTACATTATATTTTTAGAATAAAACAAAATGCATAAACAATCATTTGCTGCAATTATATCAGAACTACCAAAAACATTAATTCTTGGCTCTTTACCTGGTGATTTATCGTTAGAAGTCAATCAATATTATGGACATCCGCGTAATCGATTTTGGAAAATGATGTTTGAGATTTTTGAGACAGAATTTTCAGAAGATTATGAAATATGAAAACAACTTATTTTACAGAATAAGTTTGCGCTTTGGGATGTTGCACATTCTGCTGACAGAAAGGGAAGCATGGATGTGGATATGAAAAATGTTTTGCCAAATCAGATTGATGAATTGTTGAATGAATATCCTACAATTGATAAAATAATTTTCAATGGAAAGAAATCAGAACAATTATTTTGGAAATATTTTGATGAAAAAACATCTATTGAGTATATTTCTTTGCCAAGTACAAGTCCAGCTAATGCTCAATTTTCTTACGAACGATTGCTTAAAATCTGGAAAAATGCAATTATTTAAGATGAATTTTTAATGTTCAAAATAATTTAATCAAAAAAAAGTAAAATTATTTTAGTACTTAAAAATATTATGATGAGAAACTTAGCTTTTAATGTAAAATAATTATGAAAAAAATGTTTCCTAAAAGTTTTGTAATTAAAAAAGCTGTTCTATATTTGCACTCACAATCGCGGGAATAGCTCAATTGGTAGAGCGTCAGCCTTCCAAGCTGAATGTTGCGGGTTCGAGTCCCGTTTCCCGCTCTAACTTCTTTCTTAGAAGTGGATGCCTTGGTGGTGGAATTGGTAGACACGCAGGACTTAAAATCCTGTGTCCATTAGGACGTGCGGGTTCAAGTCCCGCCTGAGGTACAACAAAGCTCAAGAATTTATTTTCTTGAGCTTTTTTTGTTATATATTTTTTTCATAAAATAGATTTAAAAAAAACCACCTAAACAACTTTAGATGGTTTTTAAAATTATAAGTTGTAATAAATTACTTATTCATTGAGATTAAAAACTCTTCGTTAGAGCGTGTATGTTTGATACGATCGTGTAAGAATTCCATCGCTTCTACAGGATTCATATCCGATAAATGGTTGCGAAGAACCCACATTAATTGTTGTGTTTTGTCGTCTAATAACAAATCGTCTTTACGCGTAGAAGAACTTACTAAGTCAATTGCAGGGAAAATACGTTTGTTCGAAATCTTACGATCCAATTGTAACTCCATATTACCTGTTCCTTTAAATTCTTCGAAAATAACTTCATCCATTTTAGAACCTGTATCAATCAATGCAGTTGCAATAATTGTTAAAGAACCTCCATTTTCGATGTTACGAGCAGCTCCAAAGAAACGTTTTGGTTTGTGTAATGCATTTGCATCAACACCACCCGATAACACTTTACCAGAAGCTGGCGAAACTGTATTGTAAGCACGAGCCAAACGCGTAATAGAATCTAAAAGAATCACAACATCGTGTCCACATTCTACCATACGTTTTGCCTTCTCTAAAACGATATTTGCAACTTTTACATGGCGATTTGCTTCCTCATCAAACGTAGATGCAATAACCTCTCCGTTTACCGAACGTTTCATATCTGTTACCTCTTCCGGACGCTCATCGATTAATAAAACAATCAAATAAACTTCTGGATGATTTTGCGCAATTCCATTCGCAATATCTTTCAATAACGTTGTTTTACCCGTTTTTGGTGGCGCCACAATCATCCCACGTTGACCTTTACCTATTGGTGTAAATAAGTCAATTACGCGATTTGATAAAGATTTAGAATTACTTAAATTGAATTTCTCGTTAGGGAAAAGTGGAGTTAAATGCTCAAAAGCGATACGATCACGTACATAATCTGGCGTACGACCGTTGATTTCTTTAATTTTGATTAAAGGAAAATATTTTTCACCTTCTTTTGGAGGACGAACCTCTCCTGTAATTGTATCTCCCGTTTTTAATCCAAATAATCTAATTTGAGATTGAGAAACATACACATCATCAGGCGAAGACAAATAATTAAAATCAGAAGAACGTAAAAAACCATAATTATTATCTGGTAAAATCTCTAAAACACCTTCAGTTTCAATAATTCCGTCAAATTCATAATTCGCAGCGCGATATTTATTTTTTTGATTTTGATTATTGTGGTGATTATTTTGTTGAGATTGATCGTTTTGATTACGATTATCAGATTGATTATTTTTCTTCTGATTATTTTGATTATTCTTTTTCAGATCTTGGCTTTTGTTCGCTCGTTCCTGAAATTTATTAACGCGAGGATTATTTTCTTCCTTTTTTTCTGTTTCGGTAGAAGTATTTTCAACTTTTTCAGTTTTTACTTCTTCTGCAACAGCCTCTTTTTGTTGAACTTCTCCTTCCGAATTCTGAACTCGTTTGCGTTTCGGTTTCTTATCTTCTGTAGGTAGATTTTCAGCTTTATCTTTTTTAGCAGGTTTTGTTTCAGCTTTTTCTTCAACCTTTGGTTGGCTGTTGATAAAACCTAAAACTGCGTCTAACAATTCGCCTTTTTTTAATTTCTTATACCCATCGATTTTCAGTTGCTCTGCAACTTGTTGTAAATCTGGTAATTTGAATGATTTTAATTCTTCGATATCAAACATAATCCTATAATGAAGGTATTAATGTGTTTATATTTTTTTTATTCAATAAAGTAATTGGGAATCATAACAATAGAATTGTTATAAAGCGTATAAATTTGAGATTTATTAATGCAATAGTACGAATAATTATAAAAACTCAAAAAGTTTTTTTACATTTGTATTCGAAATTTAAGAAATGATTCAAAGAAAGCAAAGTATATATTTATTCTTAAGTGGAATAATTTCGAGTATATTCGCCATGAATTTTGATAAGCTATTTGATATTCCATTAAATTGGTTACAAAATCCGGAGAAAGGAGATTACATTTTTTCGTTAGCCTTTTTCTCATCAGCTTTAATTTCATTTTTAACCATTATGTTTTTCAAAAAACGTAAGCTACAAATTAGCTTAGGATGGTTAAACATTATTTTGAATGTTTTATTAATTGGTTCTTTTGTATATTGTCTATTAACATTACCTGGAGAAGGAAATTCTGAGAAAGGTATTTGGGCATTAGTTCCTTTAGCTTCGATTGTGCTTTTGTCAATTGCCAATCGTTTGATTAAGAAGGATGATGATCTTGTAAAATCAGTAGACCGTTTCAGATAGACCAAAAACTTTTTATATTATGAGTGTCTAAAAGCAGTTTCAAGCAATTGAAACTGCTTTTTTCGTTTTATTAAAATTTTATTTAGAGAATGAAATTGAAAAATAAGTTTAAACATCATCAATAAAAATCTTTTATTCATATAATTTGTATAATATCTCTGAGTTTATCGAATTGTCATTCCAAAAATTATTCGAATGTTAAATAAAAATCAATTTTAGATTGACTTTTAAATTGTTTTAACCAAAACAAAGGGGTGTTAAGTTTATTTGTGATAAAATTTTAATTTAACCCCTAAAAAAAATAGGGGTATTTTTATTTTTTGTTTAATTTTTATTTATTTTTGCATCATAAAACAACACAAAGTAATTTTCTTATGACATCATTTCGTTTTGAAGCTCTAAAAGCCGCAAGCAATCGCAAACCGGTAGCTGTTCCTGAAATAGGTAAAAAATCAGAAATTTTTGGAAGCAATGTTTTCAATGACAAAGCAATGCGTCAACATTTAACTTCAGAAGCGTATAAAGCCGTTCGTTCTGCAATGGATTATGGTACAAAAATCGACCGTAAAATGGCAGATTTTGTTGCTTTAGGAATGAAAGAATGGGCGATGAGCAAAGGTGTAACACACTATACGCACTGGTTTCAGCCATTAACGGGAACAACAGCAGAAAAACATGATGCATTTTTCGAAACTTCATTTGATGGAGCAGATCCTGTAGAAAAATTTAGTGGATCATTATTAGTTCAACAAGAGCCAGATGCATCTTCTTTTCCAAATGGAGGAATTCGTAATACATTCGAAGCACGTGGATATACAGCTTGGGATCCAACCTCACCAGCATTTATTTTTGGAACAACTTTATGCATTCCGACAGTATTTGTTTCGTACACAGGAGAAGCTCTAGATAATAAAACACCTTTGTTAAGAGCGCTTTTATCAATTGATGAAGCAGCTACAGAAGTAGCGAAGTTCTTCGATAAAAATGTGAAGAAAGTAACTCCGACTTTAGGTTGGGAACAAGAATATTTTTTAATTGATGATGCTTTAGCGGCTTCTCGTCCAGATATTTTACAAACTGGTAGAACGTTGTTAGGACATGTTTCGGCAAAAGGTCAACAATTAGAAGATCATTATTTTGGTTCGATTCCTACGCGTGTTTTAAATTATATGCGCGATTTAGAAAACGAATGTATGTTGTTGGGAATTCCTGTAAAAACTCGTCACAACGAAGTAGCACCTAATCAATTTGAGTTAGCGCCAATTTTCGAGGAAACGAATTTAGCAGTTGACCACAACTCATTGTTAATGGATGTGATGCAAAAAGTTGGTGAGCGTCATCATTTTAAAGTATTATTCCACGAAAAACCATTCAAAGGAGTTAACGGATCTGGAAAACACAATAACTGGTCGTTAGCAACAGATACTGGAGTTAATTTATTAGCGCCAGGAAAAACACCAAACAGCAATTTACAGTTTTTAACGTTCTTTATTAATACCATCAAAGCAGTTTCAATTTATGAGGAATTGTTACGTGCTTCTATCGCTTCTGCTTCTAATGACCACCGTTTAGGAGCGAATGAAGCGCCACCAGCAATTATTTCGATCTTTATTGGTCAACAATTGACAAAAGTATTGGAAGAATTAGAAGGTGTTTCGACAGGGAAATTATCTCCTGAAGAAAAAACTGATTTAAAATTAAACGTTGTTGGAAAAATTCCAGATGTTTTATTAGACAATACAGATAGAAACAGAACTTCTCCATTTGCTTTTACAGGAAATAAATTCGAGTTCCGTGCTGTAGGATCGACTGCAAACTGTGCAAATGCAATGACAACGTTGAATGCAATTGTAGCAAAACAATTGATCGATTTCAAAAAAGAAGTTGATGCGTTGATTGAAACAGGTTTGAAAAAAGATGAAGCAATTTTCAATGTTTTACGTGAATATATTAAAGAAACAAAGAATATATTATTCGAAGGTGACGGATACAGCAAAGAATGGGAAGAAGAAGCGGCTCGTAGAGGATTGTCAAATCACAAAACAACTCCATCTGCTTTAAAAGCAAAAGTTTCTCAAAAATCATTGGATTTATTCTCGGAACTTAATGTAATGAACAACACAGAAGTTGAAGCGCATTACGAAATCGAATTAGAAGATTACATCAAGAAAATTCAGATTGAAGGTCGTGTTTTAGGTGATATTGTGAGAAATCATATTATTCCGACAGCTTTCAAATATCAAAACATATTGATCAAAAACATTAAAGGATTCAAAGATATTTTTGGAGATGATTATGAAGAATATGCAGGCGAGCAATTAATTATTTTGAAGAAAATTTCGATGCATGTAAACGAATTAAACGCAAAATTGCACTTAATGATGGATGCACGTAAAGAAGCAAATGTGGTTGAATCTTTAGAAGAAAGAGCACATGCTTATTGTAACAAAGTAAAACCATATTATGATGAAATTCGTTACCATGCTGATAAGTTAGAATTAATGGTCGATAACGAATTCTGGGTTTTAACAAAATACAGAGAATTATTATTTACGAGATAATATTTTTAACAATAAATCACAAAACCGATGAGAAATCATCGGTTTTTTTTATTCAAATTTTCTGAATCCCTTGAGTTATTGTATCTTTGCAATCCAATAAAAGTATATGGCAGATTTAGGTCTATTAGATAAATTAAGAGCAATCAAACAACGTTTCGATGAGGTAGCAGATTTAATCATCCAACCAGATATCGTAACAGATCAAGCTCGTTATGCGAAATTAAACAAAGAATATTCTGATTTGAAAGACTTTGTTGAAATGCAAAAACAATACGAAAACTTAATCAATGTAATTGAGGAAGCAGACGAAATTATTCAAGATGGTTCTGATGCAGAAATGGTTGAGTTAGCTAAAATAGAAAAAGACGAAGCAATCAATGCGATTCCACCTTTAGAGGAAGAAATCAAAATGATGTTGATTCCAAAAGATCCAGAAGATGAGAAAAACATCATTGTCGAGTTACGTTCTGGTACAGGAGGAGATGAAGCAGCGATTTTCGTAGAAGATATTTACCGCATGTATTCGATGTATTTCAAAGAAAAAGGATGGAAACACGAAGTATTAAATACTTCTGAAGCATCTGGAAAAGGATACAAAGAGTTGGTGATGCAAGTAGAAGGAAATGCAGTGTATGGAACGATGAAATACGAATCGGGTGTTCACCGTGTACAACGTGTTCCTGAAACAGAATCGCAAGGGCGTGTGCATACATCGGCGATTACGGTTGCGGTTTTACCAGAAGCAGAGGAAGTTGATGTAGTGATTAATCCAGCAGATTTGGAGTATCAAACAGCTCGTTCGTCTGGTGCGGGAGGACAAAATGTAAATAAAGTTGAAACAAAAGTTCAATTAACGCACAAACCTTCTGGAATTGTAATTGTTTGTCAAGAAGCGCGTTCTCAACACAAGAACCGTGAAAAAGCGTTACAATTATTACGTACAAAATTGTATGAAATCGAGTTCGAGAAAAAACATTCAGAACGTTCTGCTCAACGTAAATCGTTAGTTTCGACTGGTGACCGTTCGGCTAAAATTCGTACATACAACTATCCGCAAGGACGTGTAACAGATCACCGTATCAACAAATCAATTTATAATTTGGATAACTTTATGAATGGAGATATTCAAGAAATGATTGATGCATTGAAAATGGCAGAAAATGCAGAAAAATTAAAAGGTTCGGAAGAAGATTTCTAACATCAATTCTAAATCTTAGATCATACAAAACACTTCAAGAAATTGAGGTGTTTTTTTATATATTTATAGTATTAAGAATAAAACAAATGATGAAAACAAGAGTTAAAATTTGTTGTATTAGTAGCAAAGAAGAAGCACAACAAGCGATAAAATATGGAGCGAGTGGATTAGGTTTAGTTGGTAATATGCCAAGCGGACCAGGTATTATTGGTGATGATTTAATCAAAGATATTACACAAATTATCCCACCAACATTAGCTTCGTTTTTATTAACAAGTGAAACAACTGCAGAAACAATTATTCAACATTATAAAAAAGTTTATACGAATACAATTCAGTTAGTTGATGAGCTGAAAAACGAAGAATATCAAATTTTGAGAAACGAATTACCTTGGGTAAAATTGGTACAAGTGATTCATGTAATTGATGAAAATTCGGTAACTGAAGCGATAGAGAAATCTCAGTTTGTAGACGCTATTTTATTAGATAGCGGAAATCCTAACTTACAAGTAAAAGAACTGGGAGGGACAGGGCGCACGCACAATTGGGCGATTAGCAAAAAAATTAGAGAAGAAATTAATATTCCTCTATTTTTGGCTGGCGGTCTTCATCCTGATAATATTCGTGAAGCGATTGATATTGTTCAGCCTTTTGGCGTAGATATTTGTAGCGGTGTACGAACTGACGGAAAATTAGACGAAAAGAAATTAGACGCTTTTTTTAGAGCGGTTAATGGATAGAAAAAAACTCCTTGTCAAGGTTTTAAAACTTGACAAGGTTTTTTAGTTTGTGTTCTATGACTGTGTAATATAGTTTTGTCATACAGACAAGACGAAAGCTTAGTTATTAGTTGAACCTTACCTGAGTCCTTGGTTTATTATAAACAGGTATGTTTATCCTTACCTGAGTCCTTGGTTGATTATAAACAAGGGTGTTTTACCTTACCCGAGTCCTTGGTTGATTATAAACAGGTCTGTTTTACCTTTCCTGAGTTCTCGGTTTATTAGAAATAGGTCTGTTTTACCTTACCTGAGTCCTCGGTTTATTACAAACAGGTCTGTTTTACCTTACCCGAGCCCTCAGTTGATTACAAACAGATCTGTTTTACTTATTTAGTTATTAAAACTATTGTTTGATAATAATATATTGATTAAGTTTATAAGATTCTAATATTAAATGAATTATAACCTAAAATAAATTATTATGAAAATTACATTAACTTCATTATCGACAAAAAATCTGGCGACATTAGCGCAGCGAACTATCAACTCTTCTCAAGCCGGAAATTACACCATTGTAGAGAACCACCCTTTGTTGCTGTCGCTTATTGCGAGTTATCAAAACTACGACACGGTATACACAAAGTTGACCTATAGCGGAAAAGGAAAAGAGGTGGCGACAGCGGATAAAGAGAGAGATGTTGCATTTAGTAACATGAAGGCTTTCTTGAATGGTTATCGTAAATTGACTTCTGTCGCGAACTATCAAGATGCGGAAGCTTTGTACAAAGTTTTCCAAATGTTTGGACTGGATTTAGACAGATTGAGTTATTCTGCCGAAACAGCTCAATTGAAGAAGCTTATCGAAGAATTAGAAAAGCCAGATAATACATTGCGTATTATTAACTTATCGCTTGTATCAGCTTTTGATGATTTGAAAACAAAACATACCGATTTTGAGATATTATTTGCGCAACAAGCAGAGGCTAATGCAGATCTTCGTCAAATATCGAGTGCGTCATCTTCTCGAAAAGAATTGGAACATGTACTGCGATCTTACCTCAATCTAATTACAGCAATGAAAGATGTACCGGATTGGTCTAATTTGTACCACGATTTGAATGAGATTGTGAAAGCAGCAAGAAATAGTGTGTTGCCTGCAAGTTGAACAAGTAAACAAACGAGCCGAAATTGTAAAAATACTAAACGTTAATTATTGAATAATAAAACCTCCACCCAAATTGCTTGGGTGGAGGTTTTTTTGAGATGATTTTTCGAAATATTTAATTAGATTTATAAATAATTAACTACATAATAATGACTAAACTATTAACACTAATTATCTTATTTGTTTTTACAAACTTATTTGCTCAAAAACAATTTACTATTTCTGGAAAACTTGATGGATTTGATGAAAATGCATTGGTCAAAATAAGTATTAATAATGCTCCTATTGATAGTGTCGTATTAGTTAAAGGGGGTTATAAATTAGAAGGAAAATTAAAAGAGGTTCCATCTTCGGTTTATATTACAGTCAAAAATGGAAAAGATTATCATTCTGCACTTCTTTTTATTGGTAATGAAAAAATTACACTAAATGCCACAAAAAAAGATTTTCCTTATGATGTAAAAACTTCTGGATCTGAGTATGACGAGATGAGGTATAAATATGCTCAGTTTGATAAAGATTATACGATAAAACGACGAGAATTTTTAACTGATATGATGTCGCTTCGTGAACAAAATAAATGGAATGATAGTTTACAAAAAGCATACTGGGGTAAAGTAGAACCTTATGGTAAAATAACTGCATTAGATAATGAATTTGCAAAGAATAGTCTTCAATTTTATCAAGATAATATAAATTCATACTATACACTTTCATTAGTTAATTCATACAAGACAGAATTGTCAAAAGAAGTTTTAATTGATTTGATGAATAAGTTAGAATCTAAATATAAAAAATCAGCCTATTACAAATCTATCATGACAGATATTAATACAGAAAAGTTAAATATTGGCGACAGTTATATAGATTTTATGGCGTATAATCAATCAAATAAAAAAGTTAATTTTTCAGATTATTTCAAAGGAAAATATGTGTTATTAGATTTTACAACTTTTTATTGTGGATTCTCTTTAGAATCTATTCCTGTTTTAGATCAAATAAAGACTAATAATCGTGATAAGTTAGAAATTGTAAGTTTCTATGTAGATAAAGAAGAAATTGGTTATAAAAACTTTCTTTTAAAACATGCAGAAGATTGGATTTCGCTTTGGGATAAAGAAGGTAGAACAGGAGGTACTTATACAAAATACAAGATTATCGGTACACCAACTTTTTATCTTTTTAATCCAGAAGGAAAACTTATCCTAGCAGATTTTGGATTAGATGAAAAGAAAATTACAGAATCAATCAAATAAAAAAAATCCATCCCAATAAATTGAGATAGATTTTACATTTATAAAAAACTGAAAATTAAAATAATTATTCTTTTTTAATGTCCTGCACTGATTACTTTACCTGCTCCTTTTTTGATAAAGAACAGAATAAATGGAATACAGATTAGGAAAACTACACCCAAATACAAGAAAACATCCATATAAGTTAACACAGTTGCTTGTTTGGTAACTTGTAAATCGAGTAGGTTATAGGCTTTATTTAATGCTTCATTTGGGGCAAAACCTTTACTAATGAAGCTCATTTGTAAATTCTGAATATGTTTTTGTACATCAAAATCGGATGTATCAAGATGCGAAACTAAATTTGTTCGGTGTCCAACTGTCCAACGCGAAATAAATGTTGTAATAATCGCGATACCAAAAGATCCTCCTAACTGACGCATCATTCCTGTAAAGGCAGCTCCTTCACCAATTTGTTGCCCTCTCAAACTTGAAAGTGAAAGTGTGGTAACAGGTACAAATAATAATCCCAATCCAACTCCACGAACAATTAATGGCCAAAAGAAATGCTCGGAACCTGTGTCTGGTGTTAAGATTTTGTATGACCAAAAACTGTAACAGAAAAAGATAAAGAATCCTCCTGCAACCATGTATTTTGGTGGTACACCTTTTTGTAACATTGTTGCGATGATTGGCATCATGAATGCAGTCATCAACGACGAAGGAATTAATAATAAACCTGCATCAGTTGCAGTCCATCCTAAGATTGATTGTGTATAAATTGGAATAATGAATGTCGATCCATATAATCCAAATCCTAAGATGAAGGATAAAATAGTACCAACTGCTAAGTTGCTATCTTTCAGTACACGTAAATTTACAATTGGATGTTTGAAAACTAATTCTCGCCAAACAAATAAAATGAATCCGAAGAAACTTGCGATACTCAAGGTTACAATTGTCGAATCTGAGAACCAGTCGTCTTGTTGTCCGTGTTCTAATACATATTGTAACGATCCAACTGCAATGGCTAACAAAATAATTCCCAAGAAATCGACTTGACTTAGTTTTGATTTCTCTGCATATTTTGGGCTACGAACAAATGATATCGTTAACAATACGGCAATAATCCCGATCGGAATATTGATGTAAAATATATATGGCCAAGACCAATTATCAATAATATAACCTCCTAAAGGCGGACCAAGCGTAGGACCAACAATAACTCCCATTCCATAAATTGCCTGCGCTAAACCACGCTTTTCGGGTGGATAACTTTCGGTAATGATGGTTTGCGAAGTTACCAACAGTGCTCCACCACCAAGTCCTTGAATAAATCGGAACAAGATAATTTCCCACAACGTTGTTGCATTTCCACAAAGAAATGAGGCAACTGTAAAAATGATAATCGAAGCCGCAAAATAATTGCGTCGTCCAAATTGTTGCGACAACCAGCTGGTCATCGGTACTACAATTACATTGGCAATTGCGTAAGCGGTAACCACCCACGCAATATCAGTTAAAGAGACACCCAAACTACCTTTCATGTCATTCATCGCAACGTTAACAATTGTTGTGTCAACAATCTCTAACAATGCACACATGATGGCGGTAATGGTGATGATTACACGTCTTGCACCATATTCAACTAAATTATTTTCTTCCATAATTTTTCTGAATAGGTGTTATTACTTTGCAGAAGTATTCGATTTTAAAAGAATATCAGCTTCCACGTTCATACCTGGACGAATCATTTTCAACATTTCGTCTTTTTGATCGATAAATTCGATTTTAATAGGAAGACGTTGAACTGTTTTTACGAAGTTACCAGACGCATTATCTGGAGGTAATAACGCAAATTTAGCACCAGTTGCAGGAGATAAAGACGTTACTTTCGCTTTGAATTCGTGGTTTGGATATGCATCTACTTTGATGATGGCTTCTTGTCCAACTCTAATTTTTTCTAATTGAGTTTCTTTGTAATTTGCCACAACCCAAATATTATTTGTAGTCACAATATTAAACAAAGATTGACCAGCTTGAACCAATTGTCCTGGTTGTAAATTAATTTTAGAAACTTGTCCATCTTCAGCTGCAATTACATACGTATAAGACAAATATAATTTTGCATTATCGATGTTTGTTTTGCTTTGACCAATTGCTGCTTCCGCAACTTTAATTTGTGCTTTTGAAGCATCAGCTTGTGCTTTCGAAGTGTTCACTTGTTTTGCTGTAGCTTGCGCTTGTTTTGCTGTAGAAGCTAATTGAGCACGAGAAACACCTAATTGTTCTTGTACAATTCGCAATTGCTTTTCAGCTGTTTCTTTTGCTGCTAAAGCTTGCTCGTATTGTTGTTTTGTGATCGATTGATTTTGGTATAATTTATTGTAACGATCAAAATCATTTTTCGTTCTCCAAACTTGTACTTTTGCTGCTTCTACATTTGCTTGAGCTGTATTAACACTTGCTTGAGCTGTTTCGATTGTTGTATTTGCTGCAACTGCACCAGCTTCTGTCACTCCAATAGCTGCACCAGCTTGAGAAACACCTGCGTGAGCAACTCCTAATTGACCTTCTGCTTGTAATAGAGCATCTTGCGATTGTTGCAATTTCAAGGCAAATTCAGATCCATCCAAAACAACTAATGTATCACCTTTGTGAACCATTTGGTTATCTTCTACTAAAATCTTCTGAATGTATCCTGAAACTTTAGGTATAACAGGTGTTATTTTTGATTCAATTTGTGCATCATCAGTAATTTCGTGCGCTTGTCCGTGTAAATATTTATAAACTCCATATCCACCTCCAAGGATGATTAATGCTCCTAAAACGATGATAAATTTTGAATTTATTTTTTTCTTTTCTTGATTATTTTCTTCCATATCGAGAGGTGTTATTGTACGTTTTCTAATAAAATTCCTGTAGTATAGTAATATTCGTAGATCGCTAATTGTTCGTCAGCATCTCCGACAACTTGATTGATTTTTGCTTGCAATTGTTGTACATCCGCTTCTAATAAATCGTCTGTATCAGCCAATCCGTTGTCATTTTTATCTTTTACAATTCTGTAGTTTTCGTTCGCTTGTTCTACAGCTTCTTTGTAAACATTATTTTTCTTTTTTGCTAAATCATACTTTTGAAAAGCTTCGTTCATTTCAACTTTAGCTTTATCAATTGTCGTTTCTTTTTGCATCTCATTTTCTAATTTCTGAGCTTTTGCAATTTCAACTTCTGCTTTATTTTTATACAAAGAAGATAAATCATATTTCAATCCGACACCAACATTTGTTGCATTTGTAACCGAAGCAACTTTATCAATATCCATCGCAATATATCCAGCTGAAACCGCTAATTGAGGGTAATAAGCTGCTTTCGCAATTTTGATTTGACTATCAGCAATCTGATTTTTTACATCATATGATTTAATATCTGTACGATTGACGTAATCTTGAGAATTTTGATTGATGGTTTTCAAGGTTTCTACATTATCAACATGAACGATTTTACTTTCGTCTTGTCCAGTCAATAAATTCAATCGGTAATTGATGTTTTTGTATTGCGTTTCGGCTTCATCAATTGCAACTTGCACATTCGATGCTTGCAATTTTGCTCTCAACAAATCATTTCTCGCGATGATTCCGTTATCCAAAAAGTTTTGAAAATCTTTCACACGTTGATTTGCTCTCACTAAGTTTTCATTCAACACATCGATAGAACGTTGCGTTTTGTACAATCCAAAATATAAATTAATAGCTTGCCAAACCACATTTTCTTTTGTTGCTTCGATTTGTAAGTTTGATAAATCAACCATTAATTCATTGCTTTTGATTGCATTTTTAATTTTAAATCCAGCAAAAACAGGAACAGAAGCACTTGCTTGTCCTAATAATAATTGGCTCGGTTCAACTCCCATTCCTCCACCAGAAGATTGCATCGGAAGTTTGATGTCTACATTTGTTGTCGTAAACAAATGCATATATTGTCCACTCAACGAAATGTCTGGTAAACGATTGTTTTTCGCGCTTTGTACTTTATACTCACTTGTATTTTTAGCAGCTTCGGCAACTTTCACAGATTTGTTGTTCTGCAAACTTTGTTGAATAACTTCCTGCAAAGAAACGTTGGTTTCCTGCGCATGAGCGAAAGTAGCAACAACTAAACAAATCGGTAAGAAAATTTTATTTTTCATCGTATAGTAAAATTGCTTTTAAAGAATCTATTAAATAAGGGTAATATTCTTCGTGAATATGTTCTGTAAACTCTTCATGAGAAGATAATCCCCATTGTTTCATATATGTTTTTTCGTTCAAAATCAAATAAGATGTTCCACCAATAACTACCATTACAACAGCTTCGGCAGGAGCTTTTCTTTTAAAAACGCCTTCAGAATATCCTTCACTAATAATATTTGTGATATATTCTAAATTTTTTGTTTTTAAGTCATTGACTTTACAATCAATTTCTAAAATTGAATCTCTTTTCGAATATTCTCTTGCCATAATTCGATGAAATTCAGGTTTATCCAAAATTCTATTCAAATAAGCTTTTAGGATTGACTGTAACTTTTCAAATGGAGAAAGTGTAGAATTTTGTGAAATTGAGGCCAATGATTCATTGAAAGTTGTGATACGCCAACTAAATAAATTCTCGACCAATTTATCTTTTGATCCAAAATAATAGCTAATCATCGCAATATTAATGTTTGCTTCTTTTGCAATTTCTCGAACACTTGCAGCATCAATTCCTCGTCTTCCAAAAACTCGTTCAGCCGCGCCCAAAATTTCTATTTGCTTCTCACTTAATTTCATCTTATAAAAATTGAACGCGCAAAGTTAAACAAACGTTTAATTAATTTAAAAAAAATAAGTATTTATTTTAATGATTTTTTATAATTCATTGATTAACTTTTGTCTATGAAAGAAATTTTTCTACATCATATTTGGAAATTGAATCAATTTTCACATCAAAGCTTACAAACTTTTCATGGAGATTTCATTGAAATTGTGAAAGTTGGAAAGTTAAACCATCATGCTGGGCCAGATTTTTTGGAAGCAGAAATCATCATTGGCGATAAATTGTGGATTGGAAGTGTCGAAATGCATGTCAATTCTTCGGATTGGAATTTTCATCAACATTCGAATGATTTATCGTATCAAAATGTGATTTTGCATGTTGTATGGAATCACGATTGTGAAGTTGATATTTTGCGTCAACGTAATGTACAAACTTTGATTTTACAAGATTTTGTAAAACCGGAAATTGTTTTTAATTATCAAAATATTATTAATTCTAAGTTGGATAAAATTTATTGTGAAGAATTTTTAGATTCAATTGATTTGAAGCAATTTTCTTTTTGGTTTGAACGAATTTTAATCGAACGTTTCGAAGAAAAAACAAACGATATTGTACAAATTTTAGAACACAATAATTCCAATTGGGAAGAAACATTGTTCAAAAGTTTGGCAAAGAATTTTGGATTAAAAGTTAATGTAGAAACTTTTGAGATTTGGGCAAATTCTTTTCCGTTCAAAGTTTTGCAAAAAATACAATTTAATGCCCAAAAAGTTGAAGCCTTGTTTTTTGGACAAGCCAGTTTTTTAGAAGAAAACTATGAGAATGATTATTCTAAGCAATTAAAAAACGAATATCAATTCCTGAAAAATAAATATAAATTAGAATCAATTGAAAATAGTTTGTTTCGATTTTCGAAAATGCGACCAATTGGTTTTCCGACGATTCGTTTGGCGCAATTAGCATCGATTTATGTGAATTATCAAAGTTTGTTTTCTGAAATTATTCAGCCAAAAAATTTGAAAGAATTCTATAAAATCTTCGAAAATTTGGAATTAAATTCTTTTTGGGAAACGCATTATACATTTAAGAACGAATCAAAATTTCAACTCAAAAATCTTTCAAAAGATAAAATAAATAATTTGCTCATCAATTCTATTATTCCGATTCGTTATGCTTTTGAGCGACAAAAAGATGAGGTAGAAATTGATTTTTATTTGGATTTATTAAATGAAATGGAAGCGGAAAATAATTCGATTTTGGCCGAATTTGAACGAATTGGTTTTGAAAATAAAACCGCAAAAGATTCTCAACAATTAATTCAACTCAAAAAAAGATATTGCTCCGAAAAAAAATGTTTAAATTGCGCTATCGGACAACAAATTTTACGTTAAATGAAAGATCAAATAAGGAATTTTACTGAAACAGAATGGTTTAATGTTATCTCTCGTTTTGCAGATAAATTAGGAATTCGTGTTGCAAAATTACGTTTAATTTTCATTTATTTAACTTTTGCAACTTTCGGTTTAACATTTGTTGGTTATTTTATCATGTTATTCTTTTTTTGGGTAAAAGATTGTTTTGTTATCAAACGAAAATCGGTTTTTGATTTGTAAAAAATATTTACAAATACTTAAAACCTTTTATTAATTTTAGATTTCTTAACTTGTTAAATATTTGATGGTTATATCGTTTTCGATATCGTGAGTGTGTGATAAGGATATTATTTTCACTTCTTTTCCAACCAAGATGAAATATTTAAAAAAATCTACTTTTTACCTGAATAAATCGCAAAGATTTGGCTTGTATTTATTATTTGTTTTGATTTTGTTATTTGAGATTTTTCAACATATTTCAGTTGAAAAAGAAACATATCAATTATCAGAAGCAGATAAAGCTTTGCTAGCAAATTATCAAAAAACTCCGAAAAATTATACATTTAATTCTACTTCAAATAAACAAGTAAAAGATTCAATCAAACCCTTTAACCCAAACGAATTATCTTTAGAAGATTGGATGAATTTAGGGTTTTCGGAACGTCAAGCCGAAGTCATTTTGAAATATAAAGGAATTGTTGGCGGAGAATTTACATCGAAAGAACAGCTTAAGAAATGTTATGTTATCGATGAAGGAAAGTATAATGAATTAGCTCCTTTTGTTCTTTTACCAGAACAATCTAAATCGAGTTTTATAGATTATTCATCACCAAAAACTAAAATAGTTTACAAAAATTTCAATCCAAATGATTTGCCACAACAAGGCTGGGAAAAACTTGGTTTTTCGCCAAAACAGGCAGAAATAATCATGAAATATAAACAGATTGTTGGAGGAAAGTTTACCTCGAAAGAGCAATTGAGGAAATGTTTTGTGATTGATGATGCGAAATATGCAGAGATGAAAACGTATATTTTGTTACCAGAAAAATCAAAGGAAGATGAAAAAAATGAGAAAAAACAAAGTGGCAAAAAGATTCAATATGTAAAATTTAATCCAAATAGTTATTCTGAAAATGATTGGCAAAAAATAGGTTTTTCGTCTAAACAAGCTGCTTCAATTATGAAATATAAAAATATTTTGGGAGGTCAGTTTAAATCGAAAGAACAATTGAAAAAATGTTATATGATTTCGGATGAAAAATATGCAGAAATGGAATCTTATATTGATTTACCTGAAAATGTAATTTATAAAGCTGAGCAGCCAAAAGTTGAACAGTCAAAAAGTGAAGATAAAGTAGCAGAAAAAATAGAAATAAAAGGTAAGTTTAATCCAAATAATTTGAGTCATGAGGATTGGATAAAACTCGGTTTCACAGAGAAACAAGTAAATACGATTCTTAATTTTAAACGTTCGTTAGGTGGGAGTTTTAAAGATGCAAAAACATTGAAAAGATGTTATGCGATAAGTGAAGAAAAGTTTAGGGAAATTGAGCCTTATTTGGTTTTTGAGTGATTATTCATTCATAGGTTAGTTTTAAAAAATAAACGCGTTATAGGATTTCCTAAACGCGTTTATTGGTTTTTATAATTTCTGATTATTAGTAGTTAAACAGCTCTTCTAACGTTAATTCTTTTACTTGTCCAAGTTTTTCAACAGATGGCCAATCTAAGTTTTCTTTCTTACCAATTAAACCAACATTGAAGTTTTGACCTTTGATATGTTTTTGGAAAAATTGATCCAATTGTTCTAATGTTAATTTAGATGTTTGATCGTAAATATCTTTATTGATATCATAATTTAGACCTTTATCTTGTAATGATAACCAATAAAAGAACACATTTGCTTTTGTATAACGACTTGTAGCGATTTGCTTAAGTGCTGCTTGTTTAGAATTATTGAATTGATTTTCTGCTTTTGGCATATTATTCATTAATTCTTTCATTGCGTCAACAGCTTGTGGCAATTTGTTTGCTTGTGTTCCAATTACAGCTCTTACATAATTGTAATTATCTTTTTTATTTGCATTAATGTAATAAGAACCAGCAGAATAAGCCAATGATTTAGACTCGCGAATTTCTTGGAAAACGATAGATGACAAACCTCCACCAAAATACTCATTGAAAATTCCTGTAGATGTCAACAAAGTTGGATCATATTTAGTATCACGAGCAAAGAAATTAATTTCCGCTTGTACCATATCGTAAGGAGCAAAATATACTTTGCCATCTGTAGCTGGTTGTGGATATTCTTTTTTCTTAGGATAATCTAAATTTTTCCCGAAATTATGATTTTGTTCAATTGCTTTTTTCGTTTCCGCTTCATTATTTCCGTAATAGAAAATTTGGTGCTTGTAATTAAAGAAATCTTTGATGATTTGCGTTAATTCTTTTGGATCAATAGCTTTCAAATCAGCTTCAGAAATAATATCTCTCGAGCGATTATTTGGTCCATATTGCGCATAAGTGTTCAACAAAGAAGAAATCACGTTTTTGTTCTTTTTTGAATTTTCTCTTGATTTCAAGATTGTTTTCACATATTCTTGGTAAGATTCATTATTTGCAACGGCATCACTTAAAAGATGTTCAAATAATTTGATTCCGCTTGTTAAGTTCTTTTGTAAACCTGTGATATAAACAGAAGTTCTTTCTGTACCAGGATTAACTCCATAATCAACACCAATTTTATAAAACTCTTTTTTCAAGTTTTCTGGCGAATATTTGGACGTTCCTAAATAATTTAAGTAATTAATCGCTAAACCAAGCTTTTTGTTATTGTCTGATCCCATATCCGCGATATAGTAAACAGAGCTAATATCGTTTGTCTTGTTCTGAATCGAAGTGAATTTTGCATTCTTGATTTTACTTTCGTTCAATTCTTTTTTGAAGTCAACAAAAACTGGTTTAATCTCACTTGATTTAATCTTCATGAAATCTTTGTACCAAGTAGATTCAGCATCACGATTCAATTGAATTGGCGTAATTCCAGGATTCGAAACACGTACCAAATCCTTGTTTTCACCTTGACGTTTGTAAACAATTACATAATTATTCGTATAATTATTCTTTGCAAAGTCCATTAGTTCTTGCTTTGTTACACGACCCATATCATCGTATTGATCGACAACTTCTGCCCAAGGAACATCATTGATATATGATTTGTACAAACTTGCTGCTAAAGAACGAGTATTTTCCCAGCTTTTCATACGAGATTTTCTTAAATCATTTACAACTGCTTCTATCATCCAATCATCAAATTCCCCTTTTTTGATTTTTTCAATCTGAGCAATTAATAAATCACGTACTTCTTCTAAACTTTGTCCCTGTTTTGGAGATCCAGAAAAAGAATGCATACCATAATCTCTAAAGAAAGAAGAAGAGCTTCCTGCTCCTAATGTTTTTTGCTGTTGATTGATATTTAAGTCGATTAATCCAGCTGTAGAATTACTTAAAATATAATCAATTAATGTTACATATTTTGCATCAGAACTTTTTGCTCCGTTAAAACGGTAAGCAAACTGAACACGTTCCGAAGATGGACTAAAAACTTCGCTTGTTACAATTGTTTTAATCGGCTCTTCTTTTGCAACATATTGTGCAGGAGCTGCTTTTGTAGCATAATTTCCAAAATATTTGTCAATCATTGGAACAGCCGTATCAAAATCGAAATCACCAATCAACATCACAGCCATATTGCTCGCTACATAATATTTATCGAAATAATTATGAGTTGCAACCATTGATGGATTTTTTAAATGTTCTGAAGTTCCAATAGTTGTTTGTGTTCCGTAATGCGATTTTGGAAACAATGTTTCCATCATTTTATAAAAAACTAAACGTCCATCATTGTCTTGTGAACGATTAAATTCTTCGTAAACGGCTTCTAATTCAGTATGAAAAAGACGTAAAGTTAATTCACTAAAGCGCTCAGATTCTACTGTTAACCATTTCTCTAATTCATTATTCGGAATATTATTATGATAAATTGTTTCTTCTAAAGATGTATGTGCATTAGTTCCTGATGCTCCCAAAGATGAAATTAATTTATCGTATTCGTTTGCCACAGCATATTTGGATGCTTCTTGCGAAACTTGATCAATTTTTTTATAGATTTCTACTTTTTTTGCAGGATCTTTTTCTGCTTTGTGCTGTTCGTATAAATCTGAAATTTGTTGGATCAAAGGTTTTTCAACAGCCCAATTTTGTGTTCCAATTTTAGAAGTTCCTTTAAAAACCATATGCTCTAAGTAGTGAGCCAAACCAGTATTGTCTTCTGGATCGTTGTTAGAACCTGTTTTTACAGCTATATGAGTTTGGATTCTTGGTTCGTCTTTTATTTGAGCCAAATAGATTTTCAAACCATTTTTTAGCGTATAAATTCTTGTATTCGAAGGATCATTTTCTACCATTTCGTAGGTATATCCTTTATTGTCAGTTTTTTTCACTGTTTTTAATTGTGCGTGAGTAAATACAGAACCAAAAATGATTCCGCAGATCAAAATAGATTTCCTCATGTATTAATTTTTTAAGTTGCTTAAAAGTAATACATTAAAACGAATAAGAGAAAACTATTTTCGATATAGAGTTATTTTGTTAATCTAAAACCAATCATTGTAAAGAGTAAACCAATGAGTACACTCAAAAAAATATAAATAATTGGTGTGATGTAATTTTGTTGTTGAATTAAGTTGAAATTTTCATACGAAAAACTTGAAAATGTCGTGAAACCTCCACAAAATCCAGTTATCAGTAAAAAATTGAAATAGGTATTTCCTAAACCATTTTTGATTGAATATCCATATAAAGTGCCAATCAAAAAACAACCGATAATATTTGTCAAAAACGTAGCAAATGGAAAAGGTTGTGAATAATATTTTCCGATTCCGTACGAAATTAAAAATCTTGCAACACTACCAAAAGCGCCACCTAAACCGACAAATAGTATAGATTTTAAGAGATTCATTAAATTCTATTAACAATTTTAATTAAAGCTAAAAATAGTAAAATGATGAATGAAATAATTCCTAAAAAGAATAAACCTAATCCAAAATAAGCAATTGTAATTGTTCCAATATTCCAACCGATTAAGTTGATTGAATAACCTATCAAAATCAGTACTACTGAAATCAATAAAAATTTGAAATTATTTACTTTTTCTAAATTCATCATTCCTAAAGATGTGAAGCTAAAACAAGTTCAGCTTGACATCTGTATTTTATTTTGAGTATTAAATATAAAACTATTTTCCGATAAAATTCTTCACAGCAATTGCAACTTTTGCTCCGTCCATTGCGGCAGAAATAATTCCACCAGCGTAACCAGCTCCTTCAGCGCAAGGAAATAAACCAGCAACTTGCGTATGTTCTAAGGTTTCTTCATTTCTCGGAATACGAACAGGCGAAGAAGTTCTTGATTCTGTTGCCACAATATTTGCATTTTCGGTATAGTAACCATTCATTTTTTTACCAAATGTTTGGAAACCTAATTTCAAAGATTGATGAACTTCTTTTGGTAAAACTTCGCTCAATAAACCTGATGTTAAACCTGGTAAATACGAGCAATCATTTAATGAATTGGATAATTTCCCTGAAACAAAATCAGTCATTCGTTGTGCGGGAGCTTTTAATTTACCTTCACCAACTTGCCACGCTTTTTGCTCGACCATTTGTTGAAACTTCATTCCACCCAAAGGTCCAGTAAAACCATATTTAGCAAAATCTTTTTCATCAACTGTTACAACCATTCCCGAGTTTGCAAAGAATCCGTCACGTTTAGAAGGTGACCAACCATTTACTACCAATTCTCCTTCGTCTGTAGATGCGGGCGCGATAATTCCACCGGGACACATACAAAAAGAGAAAACGCCGCGACCTGCTTCTTGAGAAACTAATGAATACGAGGCTGGCGGAAGAAATTCGTTGCGTTCTGTTCCGATTGGACAATGATATTGAGCAGAATCAATCAAACTTTGGTGATGTTCTACACGAACGCCTAATGCAAAAGGTTTTGCTTCGATTAAAACTTTCTTTTCATCTAACATTCTGAAAATATCACGAGCCGAATGTCCCGTTGCTAAGATCAAAGAAGAAGTTTTAATTTTTTTATCATGATTAATTTCAATTCCTTTGATTTGATTATTCTCGATGATAATATCCGTTAGTTTTGTATCAAACCAAACTTCACCACCACATTCGATAATTGCTTCGCGCATGTTGGCGATAATCCCAGGTAACTTATTTGTTCCGATATGTGGATGCGCTTCTTGTAAAATACGCTCTGTTGCACCGAAATGGACAAACCATTGCAATGATTTCAGAATGTTTCCACGTTTTGTAGAACGCGTATATAATTTTCCGTCCGAATAAGTTCCAGCGCCACCTTCGCCATAACAATAGTTTGATTCAGGATTTACTTTTCCTTCTTTATTCATTGCTGCTAAATCACGACGACGATCACGAACATTTTTACCACGTTCGATGATAATTGGTTTTAGACCGTGTTCTATTAATTCTAACGCAGCAAATAATCCAGCAGGACCAGCACCAGCAATATAAACTTCGTGTTTGTTTTCTACATTTTGGAGATTTGGATGAAACTCGAAAGCATCAGAGAATTCTTCATTTACAAAAACATTGACTTGTAATTGGGAAATAATATTTCGGCTTCGTGCATCTAAAGAGCGACGAATAATTTGGTAAGCATTGATATTCTCCGGTTTTGTTTTAACAGCAGATGCTAAACGTTGTTTCAGAAGTTTCTCGTTTGCAGCTTCTGTAGGAGATATGCGTATCGTTACATTTTGAGGCATAATTATTGACTAAAAAATAAAGTACAAAATTAGATGAAAAAGCGCTTAGTTGAATAGCTTTATAACTGTTTTTATCAAAAAAATAAATAAAATCATCCATCATAAAATGAAAAAAACTTTATTATTAATTGTAAGTGCAACTTTGTTGACAGCGTGTGCAACAAATGCAAGTAAAGAACAAACGATCAATTTAGATACAATCGAAAATGTAAAAACGATTAAACTAAATGAAGGTGATCAGGTAAAATTAGAAGTTACTGCTAATCCTTCCACTGGTTATGACTGGTTTACTTCTGAACCAGAAGATTGTAGTGTGAAAATTGTTGATAAGTCAAATGTGAAAAATCAAAAAGAAGGAGTGGTAGGTGCGCCGAGTAAAAATGTATACACTGTGAAAGCGGGAAGCAAAGGCGAATGTACAATTCAGTTTGATTACAAAAGAGGCTGGGAGGAAGCTGCACCAACTAATACAAAACAAATTACATTTATTGTGAAATAAAAAAAATCCACGCATTGAGTGGATTTTTTTAGTTTATTATCTTACAAATTAGATTCCTAATTTTTTCAACGTTTGTTTTAGAACACCGTTTTTATGAACTAAAATATTTGTTGTTTTGTACTGAACAAAAGCTTTTGTTACATAAAGATATCCTTCGTAATCGTTAGTTAAACCCCAAGAGTTTTTCACGATATAGTAATCTTTTCCGTTTTGATCTTTCGCAATACCAACAATGTGCATTCCGTGATCATCAGTCGTTTGGTAATCATCAAAAGCAGCTTGACGCATATCTTCTGTAATTACTTTTTCTGGTTTTGGACCTTTGAACATATCTGCTTTTTGTTGCGCATTCATATCTGCAAAATCAACTTCTGGTACATACGCTACACCATTTTTCCAGCTAAATCCTTTTTCAGAAACGTCTGTTGCCCAAGCAACTGTAAATCCGTTTTTCAAAGCATAATCAATGTTGTCAGTCATCTCTGTCATCGGAACATTGTAGAAAGATTCGTATGCCCAGTTATCAGGAATCGCTAATACAAACGGTTTGTAATAGTCATGATCTTTGAAAGATGTAATCGCAACATAATCGTTTGGATTAATTCCTACCACTTGATCAGCAAATGTACGTGGTGTATATTTTTTTCCGTTGTATGTAAATTCTTTTGGATATTCTCCTAAATAGCTATCCAAAACAGCTGTATAGGCTTTCTCCCAGTTTGGTGTTAATTTACCATTTGGATTTGCAACAACCGCTTTCAAAACTCCTTCTTGAATGGCAGCCATTTCACCAAATTGATTAATTTTTGTTCCATAATTCAGACCTGTATAAGTTTCCGTTGGAACAGCTCCATATTTTTTGATTGTATTCAAAACATCATAGAAAGAACCTCCGTCACCTAAAGTTGTTGCACCATGCATACGTACATATTGTTTTCCTTTCTCAACATATGTATTTCTCGCATTGAAAATTGGAGACAATTGAATAGGTTGTTTTCCCATTCTTAACATTTCTGATTCGAAGAAAGAATTTCCTGAATATGACCAACAAGTTCCTGATGAACCTTGGTTTTCTACTGGAGTTTTAGCTAAATTGATAACGTCAGTAAATTTGAAAGCTTCTTTACTATTTTCACTAACATTTTTGTTCAGAGAATTAACTAAATTGTCTTGTGCAGACGCCAATTGAGCTGAAGCTAAAAATAAAGCTGAAGCTAAAACTGGATAAAAAATTTTACGCATTTTTAAATTTATTTTGTGTGAGTATTTTATAAGTAGCTAATTTCACGAAAATGTTAACAATAAACCTATAAAAATTTATAGTTTTTTTAATAAAAATTCTTAGTAATCATTTATACAATACATTTGGAAAGCTAAAACAACCTTGTTTATGATAAAAGTTTCTTTACGGACATTACAAACAGATATGTTTTAGATTAATGTAAGTTTACATTTATTACAAACGGACATGTTTTAGACTAATGTAGTCATAGATTTATTATAAACAACCTTGTTTGTAATCAAAGTTTCTTTACGGACACTACAAATAGATGTGTTTTAGATAAAACTATATTTAAGTTTTAAGTTGATTAAAAGTAACCTTCAAGGTTAAGGATTTTGTTCAATTAATGAATTAAATTTATTAATGATTTTTAAAGGCAAAGGATATTCAATTAGATAATTTTCCCAATAATTATTATAATAATTAGAAGAACTAAAATTGATTGAATTGTATTTTTTTCTTCCATTATCAAAATCAGAAAGAAGTTCTTTAGTAAGAAAAATTTCTGTGACGATTTCTTTTTTGCTTCCAAATAAATCTTCATTTTGTATTAAAGTAAAAGATTGAGGAATTCCCTTTTTATCCCATTTTCCGTAATTATTTAGAGTGACTTTTATATTTTTTTTACTAGAAAAATTTAAAACAAAGTTTATACTATCATTCTCAATTCCTTGATAATATTTACCAAATATAGAATCTCTACTGTTATAAACATCAAAATTATCTTTAGAAATTTCTACTTTTTTATATTTTTCATGACGATTATAACTAGGAATATTCCAAAATCCATAATAATCATTCATTATAGATACTTGCGTTTTTTTACTATTACTTTTTATCTCAGGATTATAAAAGTTTCTGTATTGTAAAACATACCTTTTTACTTTTAATTTATCTTTAAATTCTTCCTTTGGATAAAGATAATAAGCTTCACCATCTACAAAATCTGTTAAACTATCATTTTTGATTATCCAACTTCTAAAATAAGATTTTAATAAAATGTATTTTGTTTTATTCTGAATATTGACTTCATTTAAGTTTATAATATCATCTTTTTGACAAAATAAAGTTGGACTAAAGAGTAAAAATAGTAGCGATAAATATTTCATTATACAATGTTTATAAAAACAAAAGTAAAATATTTTTTTAAAACTGACTTAATATCCCAAAATGGATTTTAGATTCTTTGAAGTCGAATGAAGTTTCGTCTGTTTTACCAACTGCATAACTCAAATTGAAAATTCCCATCTTCGTTAAAAAAGAAATTCCAGTTCCGAAACTTAACAATGATGTATTTAGATTTGCGCGTTTGTTATCAATAAAACCATAATCGGCGAAAAGTCCAATATAAAAAGCTTCGCTTGGAACAAAACGATAATCTGCACTCAAAAATCCGTACATATTTGTTGTAATACTTTCTTCGTTAAAACCTCTAAAACTACCAAAACCACCAATTCTGTACAATTCGTTTTCGGAGAAATCATCGTCTTTCGTGAGCAAACCTCTAAATTCTGCACCAGCTTTTAAGAAATGCTTTTTGGATAATTCGAATAAACGAAACGTTTTTAGACCAACTTCAACTTGATTGACGGTTTTATTTTCCAAATCTTCTGTCCACGAAAAATTCTTTTCCTTTTTACGAATCGAATTTACCGCAACATTCAACATCGATTTTACTTCCATCAAACGAAAAGGATGTTTCAGGAAATAGTGATAACTCAAACCAAAACCAATTTTCGAATAATCGTCATAGCTCGATTTTAGATAAGAATCATCTTCCAGCAAAAAGTTAGACGATTGTATAATTCCGCTTACACCAATATTCGAGTTGAGGTTGAGTTGATAAAATAATCGCTCCGAAAAATCTAAATTCACAAAAACAGAATCTTGCTTGAAAAGCTTGAAATTCGTTTCCGAACCAATCGCAGATTTGAACAAATAAGGAACTTTAACACCAATATTCAACGACGTATTTTTATTCGCTGTTCCAATCCAATTTAACCTGATTTCTTCCAAACTATTGAACACATTGTTCAACGAAAGTTGTACATTTCCGTTCAATCTAAAATCGCCGTTATCATCTGTTCCAAAACCTAAAACACCATCAAAATAATTTGAATTTACTTTGCGAGGATACAAATATAAAATCGTAGAATCAGGCTTAAATAAAGTTTGTAGTAATTGCGCTTCTGCAATATAATTGGTTTGTTGCATTAATGTAGAAATTGTTGCCAATTTCTGTTCATTGTATACTTCGCCAGTTTTTATATTGAGTCCATGACGCAAATAACCTTTGGATAATTTTTCGTAACCAACCAATTTTACACCATCAATTTTGCGCTGATTTCCTTTGTCTAAAACCAATTCAATTTTCTGTTTATTTTGTTCAAAACCATTTGGAACAAGTTTTATTTGCGCAAACGGATAACCTTGATTAGTGTTGGTTGTTGCTATTTTATTTAGAATAGAATCTAAATTATTTGTTGGGAAATAATTATTTTTATTTTCGAACAATTCATTGTTTTTCACCCAAATTGTTTGGTACAATTTTCCTTTATTTAGATAAACTTTTTCATTTTTTATCGAATCAATCGTCAAAGTATAATAACCTGTTTTTTGAAGCGAATCTAAAGATGAATCAAGATTTTTGCTTTCGAAATCTTTTGTATACGATTTTGTATCATCATTATACCGTAAAAAATGATATGTTTTTTCTTGTCCAAAAAGTAAAATAGTTTGGATCAAAAAGAAGAATATGTAGCCTAAAAATCGCATTGTTGCTTATAATAACGTATAAAATAGATGTTAAGTATTTGTTTTACTGATATCTATTAGTGTTCATGTGGAAATTAAAAATTATTTTTGACTTCAAATTTAAGATGAATGTTGAAATTATTTAAAATTACTGGATATTTAGAAGCTATTTCTGCGATAGTTTTGTTTTTTATCGCAATGCCAATGAAATATATTTGGGAAGATCCGACATGGGTAACATACGCAGGACGCGTACACGGAGGATTGTTTATAGCTTATATTATATTGGTTTATTTATTGAAAGAAAAATACAATTGGTCTTGGAAAATTTTTATGATCTTTTTTATCGCAGCAGTTATTCCTGGAGGAACAATTTGGGCAGAAAAAAGATTAATCGAAGGCAAAAAATATAAACAAATGTTGGCTGAAGAAGCGAAATAAGACAACGATTAGATAAAAAAGTAAAACCTTAAACGTGATTGTTTGAGGTTTTTTTATGTTTTAGGAATCAAATTTTTCTAAATAAAAAAAGCCGAAGATTAATCTTCGGCT
>NZ_DINY01000027.1:93844-94337 GCF_002426075.1 Empedobacter sp. UBA5528
ACCAATTGAGCTATTCCCGCGTTGTGAGTGCAAATATAAGGTCATTAATATTACTTTTGCAAGTGTTTTTCGAATAAATTTTACAACTTTTTTCTAATAAATTAATTTTGAAATATTTGACTTGTTGATTTTTTTTGAGAAATTAGGGAATTGAATTATTTTATGGAGAAATTATTTATTTTTTGTGGTGTTTTTCTTCTTGTGATGAGTTGTAATTCTAAGAAAAAGTTTGAATCAGATAAATGGATTCCTTTTGAGGAAGGAGTTTACGGACAAAATTATCGTTATAAGATGTTGGATGATTTGGTTAATAATGTTTTAAAATTTGATTCATATAATTCAAATGGAACTTCAAAAAATGAGGTTTATAAATTGATTGGTAAGCCTGATGAAATTTTAGATAAAATGGAGGTTTATTTAATTCAAGAAAAAATTGGTAAAATTGATCAAAATGGAGAAATTAAACTTTATTTAACCCGTAGTGCATTTAGGT
>NZ_DINY01000050.1:0-6113 GCF_002426075.1 Empedobacter sp. UBA5528
AGGAAAAGCCAGTGTTTCAAAAGATATAACTTTAATTGATAAATATTGGACCAATTTTGCAAATGCTTGGTTTGATGGAAAAGACGATCCTAATATCAGTCTAATAAAAGTTTCGCCAAACGATGGGTATTATTACGAAACCAAAGACAATAAGTTTATTGCCATGTCGAAAATGCTTTTTGCCGCCGTTACAGGAAGTACAATTGAAGACGGAGGAATTGAAGGAGAACTGAAACTATAAAGAATAAATTATTGTCATCTACAATGTTAATTAATTAAAGAAAAATGCAGAAACAAACTATTTATGGCATTGCATTTGAAATATTATTTTTATTAACGCAATTTATTAATATTTAAAAATCACACATTATGGGAATTCTAACATGGATAATTTTCGGCCTTATAGCCGGAGCAATAGCAAAAGCAATACACCCTGGTAACGATCCAGGTGGTTGGATAGTAACAATAATTATTGGGATTATTGGAGCTGTTGTCGGTGGGTGGCTTGGATCGATGCTTTTAGGTGTCGATGTAAGCGGATTTAATATTTCTAGTTTTTTAGTTGCAATTGCTGGAGCAGTTTTATGTCTAGCAGTGTATAGAATGATTTCGAAAAAATAGACTGTCTAATTAACGATTAAAATACTGTAAAGTCTCAGAGTGCTGAGACTTTTTGTTTAATATTACTATTTATAATTATGAAAAATACAGTCATTGATTTAATTACTAAAACAGCGGTAATTACTGGCGCTTCTAGTGGTGTTGGCTTAGCTACAGCACACTTATTTGCTCAAAATGGATATCAATTGGTTTTGGCAGCACGAGGTGTAGAAGGTTTAGAAAAGGCGGTTTCAGAATGCAATGCTTTCGGTGGAAAAGCGGTTTATAAATCAACTGACGTTTCTAATGCAAATGAAGTAAAAGATTTAGTTGAATTTGCTCTGAAAGAATTTGGACGCATAGATGTGTGGGTGAATAATGCAGGTGTTATGGCAAGTGGAAAATTTGAGGAAATTCCTATGGACATAAACGAACAAGTAATCAAAACCAATTTAATGGGGTATATGCACGGAGCGTACTACGTTTTACCCGTTTTTAAAGAACAAAATCAAGGCATTTTAATTAATAATGTTTCCATTGGAGGTTATATGCCTGCTCCATTTAGTTCGGTATATTCGGCAACTAAAACAGGAATAAAAGGGTTGATGAGTGGTTTACAAAGTGAGTATAGTGTGTATCCCGAAATTCATATTTGCAACGTTTATCCACAAGTTCAACAATCTACAGGAAATATGCATTCCGCTAAATTCTCAGGTTTAGATTTTAAAATACCTCCGTTTGCAGCCGATCCTAAAGATACCGCAAAGGTGATATATAATTTAATAAACAAACCTAAAAATGATACCTTTCCAGACGCCACATCATTTATGTTAAAGCTTGCACATGGAGCTTTTCCAGAAACCTTTACCAATTTAGCAACAGGTGTTTTAAGGCTGATGATGAAGGTGAAAAAAGGAAAGGCTGATGAAGGTAATGTTTTACAACCTTCTACGGATCCATATGCTGTTTATGGAAAGATGGCTATTCCAGTACCAACAAAAACAAATCAAAAAATCATCGGAACATCGCTAGTATTCGCTGCAGGATTTTTTGTAGCGAAACATTTAAAAAATAAATAAAAAAAAACAAATTAATTTGAAACTGCTAAAATTCACATCCAAAGGTATTTATTGCATTCCAGGGAAGTTTTATATTGATCCTTGGCGACCTGTAGATTTAGCAGTTATCACGCATGGACATGCCGATCACGCTCGAAGTGGAATGAAAAAATATTTGTGTCATCATTTCACTAAACCTATTTTATTTTCAAGAATTGGTAGAAATATCGAATGCGAAAGTATCGGTTATAGCGAACAACTAACTATAAATGGGGTTAAAGTTTCATTACATTCTGCAGGTCACATAATCGGCTCAGCACAAATTAGGATGGAGTATAAAGGTTATGTAAGCGTAATTTCTGGAGATTATAGATTGCAAGATGATGGGCTTTCTACGGCTTTTGAAGCTGTAAAATGCCACGAATTCATTACCGAAAGTACCTTCGGTCTTCCTGTTTACAATTGGCTTTCTGTGGCAGAACAAGAAAAAAACATACGTGATTGGGTAGATCATAATAGAGCGAAAGGAAAAACTTCGGTATTTATAGGCTATTCTTTAGGGAAATCGCAGCGTATTATGAAAGCATTAGAGGGTATTGGAGAGTTAAATGTCCATTATTCCATTGCAAAATTGAATGAGGCTTACGAAAGTGTTGGTGTTACATTACCTGAGTACAAAACAATAGATTTACGTGATGACAAAAAGCATTTGGATGGAAAAATAATTTTGTTGCCACCCGCTTTGGTTGATAATCCAGTGATGAAGAAAATACCTAATATTTTCTCTTTATTTTCTAGCAATCAAAAATCCCTTAAGTTTTATTAAAATTAAGGGATTTTTGATTTTACAAGAATTAATTTATTCTGCTAATGGGTTGATTTGGTCTGCAGTAGGAAATTCCTGTCCTGTTTGACCAATAGTCTTATTCAAATCAAATTTTGCAGCATCAGACATATTAGCACCACCAGCTAATTTAGCTTTATCTAGCAAGTCTAAAGCTAATTTCTCTTCTTCTCTTTGTTCAGCAACCAACCATTGTAAGAAATTCCATGTAGCCCAATCCTCTTCATCCATGCTCATTTTGACAATTTTATAAATGGATTCTGTATTTTCAATTTCTTGTTTTAGAACAGCTTGAAAACACTCTAATACATTTTTTGGTTCAGGACCAGGTTTTTGTATAGCTTCGATTTTTACAATTCCTCCTCTTTCTTGAACGTATTCCATAACTTTAGCCATATGTACACGCTCTTCCTGTGAGTGTTTCATCATAAAATTTTTGATTCCATCTAATTGATTTTCGTCTGCCCAGCAAGCAAGCATCAAATACATTTGCGCAGAAAAGGCTTCTAAAGTGATTTGATCATTTAAAGCTTTTTGTAAATTTTTTGAAATTCTAGTTGTATTCATTTTTGTGATTATTTAGTTATGATATTTTAATTTGGAATTTTCAGACCAAACTATTAATTTAAATGTTAATACTTTCTAAAATATTGATGTATTCATATATTGATCTCTATTGAATATGGTTATTTTTGAGTTGATTTGATTGCCCAAAGCATGAGTAATGGTTGTAAAAATAGTCTTGCTAAACGCTTCTGATCCGTATCTAGACCAAATCCATTTCTATGATTTTTATATTGTGCCCAATTTCCAGGGAATACAGCAGCAAAAAATCCTGCAATAACTTTACCTACAAGTTCTTTCTTTTTGTCCGATACTAATATAATTGAACTACCAAGTGCTATTTCTACCACTCCTGAATATACCACAGTATCATCTTTATCTAAGGGCACCCAATTAGGAACTTGAGCTTTGAACTCTTTTCTCGCAATTGTTAAATGTGTAATACCAGCTACCACTAAAAAAGCACCTAGGCTATAACGAGCTATATTTTGTTTCGTATTCTTTTTCATAATTATATTTTATTTAGTATTTGCCGTCCAATTAGATCAAATAATCTTTCTGATTTTATGATTGTAGTTATAAAATATGAATAGAAATTTACTTTTAATTATTTAGTTGGTCGATCAAAACCAAAGGTTTCTAAGCGACTATCTTTTTGGTTAAGAATAATATTTTTTAAAACTTGAGCTGCAACCATCGAAAAAGTAATCCCATTTCCTCCATAACCTAATGCAAATAACGTTCGATCACCTTTTTTCCAAGGACCCATATAAGGTAAACCATCATTTGTGGAGCTAAAAGTTCCGCACCAAGCCATTTCGGTATTAAATTCAATTTCTGGATATAATCTGCTAAATTTACGTTCAAGAGTTCTAATTTTTGCTCGAAGTAAATCATCTCTTTTATCAGGATTTTGAAAATCTTCATCTTCACCACCAACTATCAATCGATTATCTTTTGTTGTTCGCATATAAAGATATGGTTCTGCTGTTTCCCATATTAAGCTACGATTTGGCCAAACCATTTTTTCATCAATTGGAGCCGAACAAATGGCGTAAGTAGATAATAAATTCATTACTTTTTTAGGTAGAAATTGACCTGCTTCAAAACCAGTTGCAACAATTACATACTTGCACGAAATAGTATGTCCATGCTCCGTCCATAGTTCGCAATTGTTCTTATTTTCGTTTATTTTTTCCACTTTTGTATGGGTAAAAATCTGTAATTGATGTTTTTCTTGATGATACTTTAATAAATTGATAGCGCCTTTATAAGCATCCATTTGTGCAGAAGTATCATTTTGTAAAGCAGCAATTCCATCAATATTTTGATAAGTTTTTAATTGTTTAGCATCTAAATACTTGACAGGCAAACCGACTTCTGTTCTTATTGTATATTCTTCATCTAACAATTTCACACCTTGCTGATTACTCGCTAATAAAACTGTAGGAACACGTGTAAAATCAGCATCAATATTAGTTTTTTTGAATATATTTTCTATATCTGTAATAGAATCCAAGCAATTGAAATAAGCATCAATAGCAATTTTTTTGGGAACAATATTTACTAATTTACTTAACGGGGTATCAATTTCATATTGTAATTGAGCAGTACTTGCTGCAGAACTTCCTGTAGAAATAGTTCGTTTATCGATAAGAGCGCATTCTACACCTGCTTCACATAATTCGTGCGCAACTAAAGCTCCTGTAATGCCGGAGCCAATTATAGCAACATCTATTTTAAAATCATTTCGAAGAGGATGATATAAATCAAAAAATTCGTTTTTAACAATCCAAAAAGGTAATCCAGAATGTAAATCCATAGTTGCGAACTTGTTTAAGTTGAAATTTAGTTACCTAAAAAATCAAGCCAAATTTTGATTGTTGACTTTTTTATTACAGAAATCGCTAATATTTCATAATTGGCTTAATGATTGTGATGAATATGATCATAATCTATCAGTTAGATTATTATTTATAAACCACTTAAAAATATTATTATGGCTAAATTAAAACGAAAAGATTATAAACTAAATTATATCGATTACGGTAATAAACTTGCTCAACCCGTTATTTTGATTCATGGTTGGCCGCTTAGTTTACAATCGTGGGAATATCAAATTCCTAAAATTGTAGAAGCTGGTTTTCGTTGTATTGCCTATGATCGAAAAGGTTTTGGAAAATCTTGTGCGACATGGGATCGTTACGATTATGATGCATTGGCTGAAGATTTACATGCCTTGATTGATGATTTACAATTGGAAAATGTTGTGTTAGTAGGTTTTTCGATGGGTGGAGGAGAAGTTGTGCGTTATATTGCCAATTATGGAAACAGTAATATTTCGAAAATAGCATTGATCAGTTCAATTATTCCACTCGTAAAACAAACTGATGATAACGAACACGGCGTTCCACAAAAAGACTTAGATCAGATTGTTCATCAACTTGAAACAAATCGTTTAGAATTTTTAGAAGGTTTTCATAAAGGTTTTTATAATCATGGCTTGTTAAAAAAATCTGTAAGCAAAGAACAATTAGATTTTGATTTTTCGGTTGCTTCGCATGCTTCACCTATTGCAACTTTGAGAGCTGCACGCTCTTGGATGGACACAGATTTTAGAGCTGAATGTAAAATGATAGATGTTCCAACATTAATTATTCATGGAAAAGAGGATCAAACTGTACCAATTAAAACAGCTGGAGATCAAGCTGCAAAATTGATCGCGAAATCGACTTACATTGTGTATGACGATGCGCCGCATGGATTGAATATAACTCATAAAGAACAGTTGAATATGGATTTGATTGAGTTTTTGTTAAATATCGAACATAAAAAAGAGTAGAAGATGGGAAAAGTAAATAAAACAATTGTTTCTAGTTTGGCAATTGCTGGTTTAGGAGGACTTTGCTATGCTTGGCTTAATTTTAGAAAAGTAAAAATACCAACTTATGTAGAAGGTTGTTTTAGTTTTTGATCAAAACAATAATGTTGATAATCAATCCAAACAGAATTTTGATGTAAATCATTGTGGGTACGTCATATCCTCG
>NZ_DINY01000032.1:0-31185 GCF_002426075.1 Empedobacter sp. UBA5528
TGTGCAACAGTTACCGATGTTATCTGCAGTATTTTTTATCCGATTGAAATTCCGTTGAAATAAATATAAATTGCTGCAATTATTAAAATTAAAGTTTCAACAATCCAAATATTTTCTTTGCTGAATTTTTTACTTTTTACAATTGATTGTTCTGCTCCTAAAATAAAGAAGAAAATTATAAATCCAATAAATGCAAAAGTTCCGCCTAACGCTTTTCCTCCATTACTGTCGATTAAAAGATAATTTATCGACATAAATAATAGCAGAATTTCTAAAATTCCAATTACGATTAAAAAAGGTGTAATTATAATTTTCATTTTATTTGGTTAATGTAATTCAGTAGATTAATTAAATGATTTTTTGTGTGAGTTTCAAAAGTGAATTTGTAAAACCATTTTGCGTCATTTTCGCTTGTGTTTTCAGTTCTCCATTTTGTTTCTTGCAAATCAAAAATTATATCAGTTAAATCATCAATAGAATCTCCAATTAGATTTTCGTATTCGTTTTCTATTTCTGAAATTTCATTCGCAATTTTGTAAAATCCAAATTTTGGAAAGTTTGATTCTATATTTTCACGAATATTTAAAAGTTCTGTTTTTTCAAATTCAGGATAATCGTTTTCATCAAATTCATATTCAATTTCGAAATAAGAATTATAAATTTTCACAAGATTTTTTTCAAGATTTTTTTCTTTGTTTTCTTCGTTTAAATTTTTAATTAATCCGTATTTTGAGATTTCATTGATTTGGTCTAAAAGTTCTTTCATAGACGCAGTTTTGATAATATTGCAGATAACGAGCCTGGTATTTGCGAAGAACGGGAAGAAAATTGAACGAAGTTCAAGTTCGTGCGTTCAAGCAAATTGCTTAGCTGAAACTAAATTATATAAAAGTTTTCTGAAAAGCAATTTTGCGAACGGAAAAAGAAGGGATGAAAGTTTACTTTCAGCCCGTTTTTCGCAAATACTATGTTGGTAGCAGTTTTTTTAACTAGGAATTACAACTTTTAAATTTAGTCTATCTTTCATTTCCAGCATTTTATTGTTTAAAATTTCATTATACTCTCTTTGAGTAATTATTTTTCTTTTATCCTTGAAAGGTTTTATTTTGATATTTTTATTATATTTCATTTCTTCTAGGATAACTTCTTGATTACCATTAAAGTTAATTTTAACAATTAATCCTTTTAAACCTAAAAGTCCAAACGGTAATATATTTTTTGAATAACTGTCATCATATAAAACTTCAATTGTATATTCTCTGTCTTTTGTTACTCCTTTTTCTATTTTTGTAAATTTAGCTTTTTTACATATACGTTCCAAACAAGAAATATTGTCTTCAATAATCTCCCAAGTAAAATCATTTTCATCAATTTTAATTACATAATCTCTTCTACTGTTTAATGTAATGTTATTTTTGTAATCATAAAAAAAATCACCTTGAGATTTTATAAATACTTCTGTTAAATCGAAGCTAGTACCTTGTGAATTATTTAATTTAGACTCGGCTTTAAAAGTTCCTATTGAATCATTTTGTTCAAGTATATATGTTATTGAATCGTCGAATTTTACCGAAATTCCTTTTTTACTTAATGCGGTGATTTTTTCAGAGTCATAAGCATTATAAAATTTATATATAAATGTATTAGCTTTTTCTTGAGCAAATAGATTATAAGTAAATAATAATAATATTAAAATTTTAATTGTTTTCATATTATAAATTATAATTAATATTTATTTTGATCCTTTAATTATTAAAGGATCAAAATAAAAAAAATAATGATTATCTATTCATATTGTTAAATGTACAAATATTGTACATAGCGTCTCCAAGTTCAATTAACTCATCTGAAGATAATCCTAAGTTAGCCTCTTCAAATACTTGTATTGTTAAAGATCTTTTTTCTTCACAATTTTCTTTTTGAATAATTGTTTTGGGTTCTTCAATCTTTTCATTTGAAGCAAAAGCAAGTGTTCCAATTAGCATAAAACCTAATGTAAAAACTAATTTTTTCATGTAATTTTTTTTAGTGTTAAATTAATTAATCTGCTTCCTGCAGTAGGTTGGGTTATTTCCCATATTGGTAATAATTTAATAAATCAATTTGTTTACAAAATACGATATAATCTCTTTAGTAGTGAGTGGCTATATTTGAGAAATTTGTAAAATGTTCTTCAAAACTATTTAAATAAACCGTAATTCTTCAACGTCATGCTGTTAAAAATTGCAACCAACGTTTCGGGGCTTTGCGATGGTGGGGCAATCTTAGCACAAATCTTCAATTTTGCACAAAAGTTGAACCGAAGAACTACCGCTGAACTTTGCAGTTTCGCCCCACTATTGCAAAACCCTTGTTAGTGGCAGTACTTATTTTTTCCATACTGTTTTTGCGTGTTCATATAAATCGTTTGCTCGTTCTTCAATTGTTTGTTCGTTCCATTCTGGAAGTTGCAAATATTTAGAAATTGTCTCAAGTCCGCCAGAATATTGTAGCAAACCTTTTTTGTCGCCTTTTCCTTTTTTCTTTGTCGCCCAACTTGAATCTCGGATTGTTGCGTTCAAAGATTGAGTAATAATTGTCAAGTTTCCAAGTGTTAAAAGTTTTCTGTTTCTTTTAATTCTGTCTTCTTGATTGCTTAATTTCCCCCAATGGTTTTCCCATTTTTTGGGCATTAAATGCTCTAAACTGTATTTGCTAATTCCTAAAACTTGTGTCGATTGTAAACTTCTATTTCTGATTTTCGATTCAAGTAAATACAAAATACCTGCGGATTGCTTGTTTACTAAAATTTCTGAATGAAAACCGTTTTTCAGTTCATCGTCTGTTGGAAAAAAGTTTATTCTGTCAGATTGTGTTTCTAAAAAGTCTGTAAATTCTTGTTTTGAAAGAATTTGATGAGAAATTAATCGGTCAGTAAATAATTGGTTGTAATTTTTTGTATTTGCGTGAACAACCATTCTTCGCATTATGAAACTTTCCAAAAACTCAAACAATTCTTTTTTCGTTTGTTGGTCTGTTACGTTTTTCAAAACATATAAAACGTAAGGAATTAGGGTAGAAGTTTCAAGTCCGAAAATAATTGCATTGATTCTTTCAACGCCATATTCGTCTGTCAATTCATTTTCGATGATGTCGTAGTCGAAACTTTCTTGGAAAATCAATGCATATTCTTTTAGTTCTGCAAGAATTGCGTTTTTGTCGTTGTTCAAATATTCCTTTATGAATTTTTTGTAGGATTCAAAAAGTTGCTCAACTTTTGAAAATTCAATTTTGTCTTCGGTTTTTACCGAAAACGTGTTTTCTTGAATTTTGATTTGAAGATATGAATAGAAAAATAAGTCAATGAAAGTTCTTTTTAAACGACCAGTTGTAATTTCTCTATCCCAATAATTTTTGGTTTCGTCATCTTTTTCAAAGACGTTTTTCCAATAAACATTATAAGAATTTATTTCTGTGCGATTGAAAAAGTAGTTTTTCAACAATTCGGCAGTTGTCAATTTAACGCCTAACGAATTTATAGTGTCAAAAATTTGCTGTTCGTCTTCGTTTTCGTCAAGGTCGATTCCAACGAATAGAATTTTAGAAAGTATGTTTTGAAAATTGAGTTTTGTTGGGTCAATATTTTTTGAGAAATATGTGTAAGCTTTGGTTATATTGTCTTCTCCAGCTAAATCTTTTTCTTCGGTCAAATTCAAAATAACTTCAAACGCATCAATGTCGTTATGATTGTGTTTTAACGCAATGTCATTGCTGATAAGTTTAAAAATTCGTTCAAAAGTTGAGTTTTGATTTGTCTTTAAACACAAAACTTTGAAAAAAATATTTAGAGTTGTTAAACGCTGTTGTCCGTCAATTAATGTTCTAATGTCGCCAACTTGATTTCCTGTGTTTGTCGGTTGTTGTTTTAGAATTACTGAACCTAGAAAATATGGTTTGTTAGATAAACTTACGTTTTCCATATCCTCCAAAAGTCTTTCCCATTGGTCATTTCCCCAAACATAAGCTCTTTGAAAAAATGGAATTTCTAAAATTCTGTTTCCATTAAAAATGTCGTTAATTGTTCGTTTTCCTGCGTCCATATTTTATTTTGTGTTCTTGTTTTGCGGTGTCGTGATAGTATTGCCACTAACATTGTTTTTTCACGAAACTGATCTAGCTTTTGTTTCGTAAAAAATCACCTATATCTGCATTTCGTAAAATTAGAAGCAAATATAATTATTTTTTTGTAAATAAGATACTTATAAAAACAAAATTCATGTATCACGAAATAATTTAATGTAGAATGTAATAATGAATGTATGGATAGCGAAACAAAGTATTCTTGCATCATTTTATTTTTACAATTTCAATTTCCTCCCACTTTTGTTCGTGTTTTCTTCGACCGTTCTTCGACGAGAATGCCGTTTTTCCGAAGATTCGTCGAACAATGGTCGAACAATGGTCGAACAAGACCAAAATTGACCAAAAATTCAACTTCTCTCTAGCTCTTATAAATAGGAGGTTAGCGAGGTTTTTATTTTGTTATATTACTATTATTGTGTAAAAAGCAACTGGACAAAAGTGGACAAATGCGGGCAGAGCAGGGCAAATGCGGGCACAAAATTGTGTTTTTGTAAATGGTGTTGTTTCTGTTGCTAACTTTATGAATATTAACAATAAAAACTTGCAATTATGGCAGAAATTAAAAAAGGAATCCTTGGTGGATTCTCAGGAAAAGTAGGAACTGTAGTAGGCGTTAATTGGCGCGGCAAAGACATTATCCGTAGTTTGCCAAAAAAATCTAAAAGCCAACCTACTGATTTGCAATTGATGCAACAAATCAAATTTAAGAAAATTATTGGTTTTTTGCAACCAATTCGTCTTATTCTTAATTTATATTTTGGGAATAGAGTCGGGCTAAAATCGCGCTACAACATCGCGACTTCTTATATGCTGAACAATGCATTGGAAATGGAGAATGGTTTACCTGTTATTGTATTAGAGCGTGTATTGGTGTCGAAAGGCGATTTGGTTGGCTTTTTACAACCTACGATAGAGACGGCAGGTGGGGATAGTTTCCAAATGAATTGGGAAGATAATTCTGGGCAAGGCAATGCGCAACCTTCGGATTTTGTGAATCTTGTTTGTTATTGCGAGGAACTAAATTCGTTCGAAGTGTTTCAGAATGTTGTAACTCGTGATTCTATGATTATAGATGTTACTTTACCAACGTATTACAATGGCAAAAAAGTGAATTTTTGGGCGTTTCTGAATAGTGAAACAAAGGCTATGGCGAGTACCAGTATTTATCTTGGCGAGTATATGGTTGTGTAAAGGTAGTAGTGAGGTAGTAGTAAAATGAAGTTCGTTGATTGGAGTGATTTTTCGGTACAATACTTTGTTTAACGGCGTAGAAGAGTGAAGAAGAATCGTATCGAAAATAGAATTTTATAGATGTTGTTCAAATTTATTTTGACCACATAGAAACATAGTTTTAGTTGTGATGGCTTGTAAAAATTAGTTGAAAATACGAATAGGTAGACTACTAATTGGAAAGCAAAATCATTTGGTTCTATGTTTCTATGTGGTATTTTTTTTGCAAAGTGAATATGTGTTTTTTTTTCATCTTTATGTTTGGTGTAAAATTCTGGGAGAACCTTGCTTGTATTTATGGTTTTAATCCTAAAACTGTTCAACGATACATTGGTTTATTGTCGAACATAATCGATTTGAGTACTCTACAAAAAGTAGGGTGATAGCTAGATTTCGTGTAAAGGAATATTGTTTGTTTGGTAAATATTTGGTTATTAAGTATTTATTTTATAAATTAGTACATCTTAACATCAACTAAATATATGAAAAATGATTTATTTTTACAAAACGATGGAGAGGCATTAAAGGATATGAAGCTCCTGCTGATAGAATTCCAAAAAACTTTTCTACTATTAGAAGAAAATCAGAAATTCTATGATAACGCAGACCTAAAAAGTTTGCTTAACGTGAGTGACAAAACGTTGTATAGGATGAGGAAAACGAATAAGATTCCTTATATAAAATTTGGAAATAAATTTTATTATCCAAAACAGTTCTTTAACCAAATGGCTCTTTGATAAGAGCTTTTTTTGTGGGGTGTTGGGAGTGGTTGAGATTTTGTATATTGGAATGTTGTTGAATGAAATATAGAAATGACAACTTTTTTGTAAAACAGGTTTTGTTTATTCTTGTAAAGAAATATTGTTAAGTTTAATTTTGTAAAATGACCCTGACTGATAGTATTGGAAAAATTATAACCGAAATAAAATATTGTTATAACCCAGAAAATAAATATGGATTACAGGAGTTTGAGTCTTTTATAAAAATTGATAATGATAAACTAATTCAAATTCCTTACTTTCCAACAGAAGAATGGAATGAAAGTGAAACTTTAAAAAAGTTTGAATTAGCAAGGAAAGTTGAATCTAAACCAATAGAATTAATTTTAAATTTAAAAATCATTAATTATCATTTTAAATATTTCGAAAATGAACTTGATGAAATGGAGAAAGCAATAATTGAGCTTGAAAATGGACTATATATTACTGAGAAAATGGACCATTTGGATTAACTGATGTTGATTTGCATAGTATGCATACAATAGAATTTCTAAAATTAAAGGAAAATATTGAATCAGAATTTGAAATAAAACCTTTAATAATTCAATAATAATATCACTATAGCTAATATTTATTAATAAAAGCTGGTATAGTTTTTAAATAGAAAAAAATATAGTAATACTCAAAAAGCTTCTAAATCACTAAAGATTTAGAAGCTTTTATTAGTTTTATAGCATTGGTATTCAGGATTGAATTGTGGGTGATTTTAACCTCTAAAATGTCCTACCCATTCTTTGAATTTACCAAATTGTTCTAATAGAAAAGATTCTTTTTCTTCTTCCTCTTGAGGAGAATCTGATCCAATAGGTAGAATATGTTCAAAATAAGTTCCTTTTAAAACTTTATTCAATAAACCTTCACCCATAAATGGTTTATCATCGTTCAACGTTTTAGTTGCTTTTAATAAATGACGAATGTCGTATTGTAATGGATTAATGTCTGGAACTTGCTTATTTAAATTAAGTAATTCATAAACTGCAATACGTGCGGTACGAACAGAACTTTCCATTGTGAAAACTACATCGTTATTGGTTTCTACAAATTGACCTACTAAACCTAGATTCTTACAATCATCTGGAACTACTTGTGGGCGGTCTCCTTTTGCTCTAGGCATAAACATAGATGTGATGTAAGGCATATAAGCAGAACGAGTGATTGTATTCTCAATAACGTCATCTATTTGGTCTTCAATTCCTAAATGATAACATAATTCTGTTAGGATTTCGTTTCCTGTACAAGTAGGCATTGTTTTCTTGATGTAGTTTCCTTCTTTATCCATAAATAATGCATAAACCCAAAGAACTAAAATATCATCTGGTTGTGTAGGAAAATGTGGTTGACGATTACAAGTAAAACTCATTAACCAATTAGAATCTGTAATGGTAATAATTCCACCTGTAACAGTTTGACCTGAATATGGATCATTAACAGAATATTCTTTTAGTTTTTCTACTAATGCAGAAGGTTTACAAGTTAAAGTAACAGATTCCCATGAAGATTTTTCAATATTCCCACAAAATTTTTCTGGACGACCAAAAACAGGAGATTTAGCAGAAAGGTTTTTCCATAGTTTCCATCCTGCACTTTGACCACTAGTATTATTATCTATCGCTAAAACTGGTGCCGTTGTATTATCTCCATACGCAGT
Source organism: Empedobacter sp. UBA5528 (assembly GCF_002426075.1). Lineage (NCBI taxonomy): Bacteria > Pseudomonadati > Bacteroidota > Flavobacteriia > Flavobacteriales > Weeksellaceae > Empedobacter > Empedobacter sp. UBA5528. The sequence goes on from NZ_DINY01000032.1 coordinate 7,780, forward strand.
ATCTTCAGTCATAGAACCAGTAGTTACAATAACATAATCATTTGGTGTAACAGGAATAATTACATCTTGTCCATCTTGTTCTGTTATAATTCCTTTGACTACTTTTCCTTCTGTATTAATTAATAAATCTAAATCTTTAACCAGTGTATTTAACTGAATTTTTACTCCTTTTTCTTTTAACCATTTACCTAATGGCGTAACAAAAGTGTCGTATTGATTGTATTTAGGGAACACCAATGAAGAAAGATCATTTAAACCATCAATCGCATGTAAAAAGCGATGCATATATAATTTGAATTCTAGTAAACTATGCCAATTCTCAAAGGCAAACATTGTACGCCAAAATGTCCAGAAATTACTTTCTAAGAATGATTGATTAAAATAATCTTCAATTGTTATATCATCCAACTCTTCTTTTTTCTTTAACAAAAGTTTGATAATAGCTAATTGATCTTTCTTATTCAAACCAAATTTACTAAAGTCTTTTACTTTCCCTTTTTCATGAATTAAACGTGCAATAGAATAATTAGAATCATTATCATTTACTAATCTATATTCGTCTAAAACACTATAAGGTTCTGGTAACTCTAATGCAGGAATGTCTTGGAAAATATCCCATAAATTCTCGTAGGTACAATCCATTTCTCGACCTCCTCGAATTATGTAACCATCTTTTGCATTTCCAGCTCCATCTAACGAACCTCCTTCGACCTGAAGTTGTTCTATAAATGTGATATTCTCTGGAGTGAAATGTCCGTCTCTAATAAAATAATAGGCAGTAGCTAAACCTGCAATACCACTTCCCACAATATATACCTTACTGTCCTTATAAGATTTTGTAGGAATTCCTTTATTGCGTTGGTAATTTCCTATCTGATCAGAGAAAGGATAAGATTTTTCTGGAGTGTTTCTTGGTGTTTCTTTACTTGCATCTGGTTGATGATCAATATTTCCGTAGATAGTAGAATGATTTAAAACGTTGTCAAATTTTGAAGTAACTTTATCCATAATTATTTATTTTAAGATTCTAGAATAAAATTACGCTTTATTACTTTTCTAAAGTATCCCGAAATTCGTCATTTGTATCCCAAATTTCTTTTTTTATATATGTTGTTGTTTTCTATATTGTTGAGGAGAAATTGAAGTGTATTTTTTAAAAAACCGACCAAAAGATGAAGAAGAGTTGAAACCTAGATCTAATGCTATTTGGACAATTGTTTTCTCTGAGTAGCCAAGCAAAACATACGCTTCTTTTAATAAATACTCGTCAATAATAACATGTGGAGTTTTCTTAGTTGCTTTTTTTACAAGGTGAATCAAATATTTATTTGTAATAAACAATTGATCTGCATAAAACTGTACGTCTTTGTGAGCGATAACATTTTCTTGAACAAGTTGCGTAAACTTACAAAATAGAGTGTTGATTTCGCGGGAATAATTTTTATTTACTCTTGAATATTGTTCAGCAATTATAGAGGCAGTTTCAAGAAGTAAAGTAAAAATAATCGATCGAATAATATCTTCTTAGAACAAAACATTTCTTTCTCGTTGTTCTTGAAGATAATTGATTAACATTAAAAGATGATTCGCATCTTTTTTATTTGCCTTACAAACTGTAAAGTTTTGATGTGTAAACAAATTAAGTTTATCAATAAAGAAAGGATTAGAAATGTTTTTAAGGAGAAAGTTTTTCTCAAAAAACAACAATTTCATTCTAAAATTAGAGTTAGTATCTAGAATTTTCAAAACAGTAGAAGGAGCAGAAATTAAGAATTCATTTTGAGTAATACAATATTTCTGAGAGTCTATCTCAACTTCTATCGAGCCAGATAAACAAATACAAAATGCATAAAAGTCGATTCGAAATGATCTTTCAGGAAACGCAAAAATTGGATTTCCTGATGAGATATAATATAGTTTATTACAATTTACGCCATAAAAAGACAAGGTCTCTTTTAGGTTTTCATAGTTTTTCATGCTTGAAAATAATAGTTGGTCAGATCGTTTTTTTAGGGTAGTAGAATTGATATAGCAAAAATAAGAATTGTTTAGTAAGTAATTAAATACAATAAGGTATTTTAACTGTATTCTAATGTAAAAGTTATTTTCATATCAACTAAGTAGTTCTTAAATAAGAAATTTCATGAATATAATCAATGAAATATCGGCTAACAATGTTGAATGATGTAGTAATTTTTTGTAACAAGTAATACTTTTGGATTGTGTAGTTTGTTTCGGTTAAGATAAATTACCTTTGCAAAAAATCCGTTATGTTTTCTGCCATTAATAAAAAATTAAATTCAGATCCCGTTTATAATCTCCATTTTATTTTAATGTGTTTGAGTTCGTTGTTGTTTTCAGCGAGTTTTAATATGATGATTCCCGAGCTACCTGCTTATTTAAGCAGCATGGGAGGAGCAGAATACAAAGGATTTATTATTGCATTATTTACCTTGACAGCGGGAATTTCGAGACCTTTTAGTGGAAAATTAACCGATAAAGTGGGGCGGGTACCTATTATGGCAGTCGGTTCTATTGTCTGTTTTGTGTGCGGAATTTTATATCCTGTTTTAACAACCGTTTCAGGTTTTTTATTTTTGAGATTGGTACACGGCTTTTCGACAGGTTTCAAACCCACTGCAACAGCAGCTTATATTGCAGATATTATTCCGCGCGAACGTTGGGGCGAAGCATTGGGCTTGCACGGAATTTGTTTCAGTATCGGAATGGCAATTGGACCTGCATTGGGAAGTACAATTACATTATATACATCGATTAATGTGATGTTTTTTACGTCTTCGTTTTTCGCATTATTATCGATATTGATTTTATTCAATATGAAAGAGACCTTGCAAAATAAACAGAAATTTTCGTTCGGATTACTAAAGATTTCGAAGCAAGATGTTTTTGCAAAAGAAGCTTTGCCAGCGGCATTGATTACGTTTCTTTCGTATGTTGCTTATGGTTCTATATTGACATTAATTCCAGATTGGACCGAACATTTAGGTTTTCAAAATAAAGGCGTTTTCTTTATCGTATTTACAATATCATCTATGATGGTTCGTTTCTTTGCAGGTAAGATATCTGACCAAAAAGGGCGTGTGTTGGTGATAAAATTAGGCTTAGTTTTATTGATTATTGCATTGGTACTTTTGGCTTCTATTGATGCAAAAATAGGGTTGATTTTAGGAGGTTTGATGTATGGCATTTCAACCGGAATTCTTTCTCCTGCACTAAATGCATGGACAATAGATTTTAGCAAACCTGATGAACGTGGAAAGGCAATGGCAACGATGTATATTGCGTTGGAAGCGGGGATAGGATTTGGAGCATTGTGCGCGGGTTGGTATTTTCAGGATTATTTGGATCGTATTCCGATGGTGATTTATGTTTCGGCATTTATTTGTCTTTTGGGAACCATTTACATGCTGAAATTTAAGAATAAGCCTCAAACAATTTAATTGAAAGAAATGAAAGCAGAATTATATCAATTTATAGCACAACAAATCGACGATAAGATAACGTATTTGAATGGTTTGATTGACGATTTGCGCGCCTCTAACAACGATACTAAAAGTAGTATGGGCGATAAATACGAAACATCGCGCGAAATGATGCAACAGGAAATTACTCGAATTCAAAATCAATTGAATGAAGTTTTGATTCAACAAGACATCTTTTCTAAAATAAAAATTGTGGAAAACAAAACTATTGGTTTAGGAAGTTATGTTGAAACTACGATGGGAAATTTCTGTATGGCGTGTAGTTTTGGGGAAATTATTTTCGAGAATAAAAAGATATTTGTCCTATCAACTCAAACTCCTTTGGCTAGAATCTTGGTTGGGAAATCGGAACAAGATACTTTCGAAATGAATGGAAAAGTTTTTGTAATTAGTAAAATTAATTAAAATAAAAAAGGACGTAGTTGCGGTACGTCCTTTCTAATTGAAAAGTATGTATTAGAATTGTGCGGCTTCCGTACTTTCGGCCATAGCCGTAGTAGACGAAATGCCTTGTTGCACTGTGTTTTGTACGTAATCGAAATATTGTGTTCCTACAAAAGATTGGTGTTTTACAGCTGCAAAACCTTCTTCTTGTAACGCAAATTCTTTTTCTTGTAATGCCGAATATCCCGCCATTCCTTTGGCTTTGTATGCACGTGATAACTCGAACATAGAGGTATTCATCGCATGGAAACCTGCTAAAGTGATGAATTGGAATTTGTATCCCATTTCAGCTAAATCTTCGCGAAATGTTTCCATTTGAGCTTCTGTTAAATGTTTTGCCCAATTAAATGAAGGCGAACAATTATAAGCTAACATCTGATTTGGATATTTTTCTCGAATCGCTTGTGCAAATTCTCTTGCCATTCCAAGATCTGGATTAGATGTTTCCATCCAAATTAAATCAGCATAAGGCGCATAGCTTAAACCTCGATTAATTCCTTGTTCCAAACCATTTCTCACATTGTAAAAACCTTCAGAAGTTCTACTTCCTTGTATAATAAAAGGTTGATCTCTTTCATCAATATCCGAAGTAATCAAATTCGCAGCTTCTGCATCAGTTCTGGCAACCAATAGAGTAGGAACGCCGCAAACATCTGCTGCTAAACGAGCTGCAACCAATTTGTTAATTGCTTCTTGTGTTGGAACTAAAACTTTTCCTCCAAGATGACCACATTTTTTGGCTGATGACAATTGATCTTCGAAATGAACGCCAGCAGTACCAGCTTCTATCATTTGTTTCATCAATTCATAAGCATTCAAGTTTCCTCCAAATCCAGCTTCTGCATCGGCAACAATTGGTACCATATAATCAATGTTTCCCTGTTCGGTAACAGATTGTATTTCATCGCGACGACGCAACGCATTGTTAATACGTTTTATCACCATTGGAACCGAGTTGGCTGGATACAATGATTGATCTGGGTACATTTCTGCCGAAAGATTTGCATCTGCAGCAACTTGCCATCCCGAAAGATAAATTGCATCCAAACCAGCTTGCACTTCTTGTATGGCTTGATTACCATTCAAAGCGCCTAAACCCGCCATAAATGGTTTTGAATTCAAACCTTCCCAAAGTTTCTTAGCCCCTAATCTTGCTAAGGTGTAATCGATGTCCAAAGAACCTCTTAATCGAATTACATCTTCTGCTGAATAAGGACGAACAACGTCTGTCCAGCGTGGATTAGTTTCCCAATCCTGCCGAATCTTCNNTCTTCTGAATTCTTTCTTGATTGCTCATAATTGTGTTTTTTGTGTTTTGTTTATGAATGTGTGTTGTGTGTGTATTTCTTTTCGTGTGTGTTTGGTTATAAGGGCTTAATCAATATACTTATAGGCTTCTAATGTTAAAAATTCGGTAAACTTGTGCGATAAAACTAATTCGTCAAAGATTGAAATAGCTTCTTCAAATCTTCCGTTCAAATAGTTTTCCTCACCAACTAATTGTTTTATTTTCTGAACCTCTTCGGCTCTTAATTTTTTGTATTTGTCACTGTTAAATTCGCATCCGTTTTCTAATGTAATCGACTGGCTTAACCATTGCCAAACCTGCGTACGAGAGATTTCTGCTGTTGCTGCATCTTCCATTAAGTTATATAAGGCAGCGGCTCCTTTTCCAGATAACCAACTTTCGATGTATAAAATTCCAACATTAATATTGTCTCGAATTCCTTGTTTTGTAACTGTTCCTTTTGGCAATTCTAACAAAGCCTCGGCAGTTGTTATAACATCTTCTCGCTTATTATCTATTTGATTCGCTTGTGGCATGTATTCGTCAAAAATATCTTTTGCGACTTTTACCAAAGCAGGATGCGCAACCCACGTTCCGTCATGTCCATTTTTTACTTCGCGAAGTTTATCATTCTTCACTTTTTCGAAAGCGATTTCATTGGCTTTTTCATCATTCTTAATCGGAATTTGAGCAGCCATTCCACCAATTGCATGTATGTTTCGTTTATGACAACGTTGAATAACTGCTTGCGAATATGCAGCCATAAAAGGCGAAGTCATCGTAACTTGTGAACGATCTGGAACAATAAAATTTGGGTGTTTCTTAAATTTTTTGATATAAGAAAATATATAATCCCAACGACCGCAGTTAAGGCCTGCGATGTGGTCTTTTAATTCGTAAATAATTTCATCTAACTGAAAAGAAGCTGTTATAGTTTCGATCAAAACTGTAGCTTTAATCGTAGCTTGTGGAATGTTTAAATAATTTTGTGCGAAAACAAAAACATCGTTCCACCAGCGTGCTTCTAGGTGATGTTCTAATTTAGGAAGATAGAAATAAGGCCCACTTTGCTTGGAAAGTAACGTGTGTGCATTATGGAAAAAATATAAACCAAAGTCAAATAGTGAGCCTGATATTTCTTGTTTATCTATTATGATATTCTTTTCATTCAAATGTAAACCTCTCGGTCTTACAAGCAAGACAGCAGTCTTTTCGTTTAATTGATACTTTTTTCCATTATTTTCGAATGAAATAGTACCATTTACTGCATCTCTTAAATTTTGTTGTCCTTGAAGATTGTTATCCCATGTGGGAGAATTACTATCTTCAAAATCGGCCATAAATGTATTAGCGCCTGAATTTAACGCGTTAATTACCATTTTACGGTCAACAGGACCAGTTATCTCAACGCGTCTGTCATGTAAATCAGCTGGAATAGGAGCTGCTGTCCAATCACTATTTCTGATTTCTTTTGTTTCTGACAAAAAAGTTGGAAAATTACCCAAATCAAAAAAGATTTGTCTTTCTTGTCGATTCGCCAAAAGTTCTAAACGTCTTTCGTTGAAATTTTTGTGTAAAGCTGTTAAAAATTTAACCGCTTCGGTTGTCAAAATATCTGGATAATTATCCAGCTTATTCTGTGATAATTTTAATTCACTTGTAATAGTATCCATTTTTTGTGTTTTTGTTGTAATTTTGGTTTTGGTTATTCGAGCGGAATTTTACTCCCAGCGAACGTTCGCTAAATTATAAAAATTCGTTTACATTTACCAAATATTTTTGAAAAAATTATGCAAGAAGAATACATTAAATTAATTTTTGGTTTAAAACTAAAACAAGTAAGAATGGCTAAAGATTTGTCATTGTTTAAGTTATCTAAGTTAACTGGACTTTCGAAATCGTATTTGAATGAGATCGAAAAAGGTAAAAAATATCCAAAAACTGATAAAATTGTTGCTCTTGCCGAAGCGTTGGAAATTCCTTATGATGAGATAGTTTCTTTAAAATTGGATAAGAATTTAGCGCCAGTCGCTGAGATTCTACAATCAAATTTATTGCAAGAAATTCCTTTGGAACTCTTCGGAATTGAAGAAAGAGATTTAATTGAGATCATTTCTAACGCACCAATGAAGGTAAATGCGTTCATTTCTACGTTGATTGAAATAGGTAATAATTACAATCTTACACGCGAAAGTTTTTTCTTGGCTTCGTTGAGGTCTTTTCAGGAAGCAAATGATAATTATTTCCCTGAAATTGAAAAATCTGCAAAGAGTTTTTTACAAGAATATTTGATTGAATCAGAAGATTTTGTAAAAAATGAAACGATGGAAGAAATTCTGAAAGAAGAATATAATTATACCATTCTTTATGAAGATTTCACTTCTTTAGGAGGGAAGGATTTAGCGAAATTGCGTTCTATTTTTATCAAAGAGAAAAAACTTTTGTATATCAATATCAATTCTGACAATGATCAAAAACGATTTATTCTAGCGAAAGAATTAGGCTATAATTACCTTGATTTGAAGGAGCGTTTGTATACATTTTCGTGGGCAAGTTTCGATAATTTTGATCAATTGTTAAACAATTTTTATGCATCTTATTTTGCTGGAGCGTTGTTGTTACCAGAAGAAAAATTGTTGAAGGATATGCAGAATTTGTTTGCTATAGAGCATCATGATTTGTCTAAATTTCAAGAAATTCTTGGAAAATATACCGAATCTCCTGAGACGGTTTATCAACGAATGACAAATTTGTTACCCAAACATTTTAATATTCGTGATTTGTTTTTCTTGCGTTTGTCAGCAAAAGTTGGCTCAAATTCATATAAATTAACGAAAGAACTTCACCTTAATCAACAACAATCGCCACAAGCAAATGAAACGGATGAACATTATTGTCGTCGTTGGGTTTCGTTAAATGTTTTGAAAGAATTGGAAAAACATCAAGATGATCATCATGAGATTTCTGCACAAATTTCGTTGTATCCGTTCAATAATAATCAAAAATATTATGTAATTTCTTCAGCAACGAAAGATCCATTCAATCCAAATTATTTAAGAAGCGTAACGATAGGTGTGTTGTACAAATCAGCACAACGTAAAGTTAAGTTTATGAATGACCCATCAATTTCTGTAAAAGAAGTTGCGGTTACGTGCGAAAATTGCGGGATGAAAGATTGTGCAGAACGTGTTGCAGAACCAATTCGTTTTGAAAAAGATATCCGAAATAAACGATTAAATGTTACGATTAATGATTTTATAAAAGAGCAGAGTAAGTAATATTGTCTACCATAAAATATAAAGGAAAACTTGTTTCAAGTTTTCCTTTTTTTATGTTTAATCTAAATATTCTAATCTATTTTCAATTAATATGACATAACGTTGAAGCGAAAATGTGTTTCCTCTTTCTATGGTTGTGCAATCAAAATTACGGTATTGTAATTCGTCAAATAATGTTTTGACATAACATCTTTTTGCAGAATTCCAGGAACTGTTTCCTACATTTTGATTAAATCGCTCGACTAATTCGTTGTCAGTTAATTCACGGAATAATACGACAAATTCATTTTTTAGATTTTCCATTGTTTTAATTTTTTAATGATAAAAACAACAGGATAGAGTGGAGAATAACCTTTATTTTGGCGTTTGCCCTCATTCTATACCACCGTAGCGCGGTTTTTGGCTCGGTTGGTGTTCTGATTTTTCAGAAACTCCTGATGATTGATAGAGTAAATATAGAATAAATTTTTAAAACAAAAAAAAGGAACTAAAAAAAGTTCCTTTTCAATATTTTTATTCGCTTAATTCTAACCAACGAAATTCTTTTTCTTCTAATTCGTCTACAATTTTTTGTAGTTCATCTCCAATAGTTGCGATTTTGTCGTACCCTAAATTTGGGTCAGAAAGTAAACTGGTTAATTCTTCTTTTTTAGCTTCAAGAATTGGTAAAGATTTATTAATTTCTTCTAATTCTCGTTGTTCTTTAAATGATAATTTTTTAGGTTTTGTCTCTACATTTTTCTCTTTCGATTCAACTTTTTCCTGAATAACGATTTCTTTTTCAACCTTTTTATCGTCAGTTATGGGCTTGTTTTTATTCTCGATGTGATATTCTGTATATGTTCCCATATAACGAGAAATTTTACCTTCGCCTTCAAAAATCATCAATTCATCGACCACTTTATCCATAAAATATCTATCGTGGGAAACAACTAATAAACAACCTTGATATTCTTCTAAGAAACTTTCAAGAACCGTCAAAGTTGGTAAATCCAAATCATTTGTTGGCTCGTCGAGAATCAAAAAGTTAGGATTTTTATACAAAATTGCTAATAACTGTAGACGTTTTTTCTCTCCACCACTTAATTTTGATATAAATGTATGTTGCTGTTCTGGCGTAAATAAAAACATTTCTAAGAATTGTTCTGCACGCATTTCTTTTCCATTAGAAAGAGGGAAAAAATCTGCAATATCTTTTACAAACTCAATGACGCGTTCGTCGCCTTTAAATTCAATTCCATCTTGTTTAAAATGTCCAATATTTAAGGTTTCTCCACGTTCAATTGTTCCAGAATCCATAGTTTCGATTCCTTCTAACATTTTTAAGAAAGTGGTTTTTCCAACACCATTTTTTCCGACTAAACCAATTTTTCCACCACGAGCGAAAATATAAGAGAAATCATCTAAAATTTTCTTTTGACCAAATGATTTCGAGACATGTTCCATCTCAATGATTTTTTGACCCAAACGCGTCATCACCATCTCTAATTTTACTTGTTGATCGACAATTTTATGTTTAGCCACTTTTTCAGTATCATAAAACGCATCAATACGAGATTTAGACTTTGTTGTACGCGCTTGCGGTTGACGACGCATCCATTCAATCTCTTTACGATAAAGGTTTTTCGCTTTGTCAATTGTCGCATTTTGATTTTCGATACGCAATGCTTTATTCGTAATATAAGTTTCGTAATTTCCCGAATGTACATACAATGTTTTGTCCTCCATTTCGAGAATTTTGGTACAAATTGCATCTAAGAAATAACGATCGTGCGTAACCAAAATCAATGTTTTGTTTTCTTTGTTCAAGAAATATTCAAGCCATTCCACCATTTCAATATCCAAATGGTTAGTAGGCTCATCTAAAATCAAAAGAACATATCCAGTTTCGAAACTTAAATCAATCAAAAATTTTGCTAAAGAAATACGTTTGCGCTGACCACCAGAAAGTTTTCCAATTTTTTGATCCAAGAAATCAATCTTCAATTTTGATAAAATTTCCTTGATTGTTGGTTCAACTTTCCAAGCATCCAAAACGTCCATTTTTCCCATTAAATCAATTAAATCAGGATTTGTTGGATCATTTTCGATCATATTTTCATATTGACGAACAATATCTAAAACTTCATTCGAATGATTGAAAATATATTCTTCACTTTTTAAATTTTCGTCAAAGTCATCACTTTGATCTAACATTAAGATTTTAACACCTTTATTTGGACGAACTTCGCCAGAATCAGCCGTTTCTAATCCAGCTAAAATTTTAAGTAAAGTAGATTTTCCACTTCCGTTTTTTGCTACGAATGCGATTTGGTCTCCTTCATTTACATGAAAATTTACATCTTCAAATAAAGTTCGGATTCCATATGATTTGGTTAGATTTTCAACTGTAAGAAAATTCATAGTTTATTATCTGTTTTGTAAGTTAAAAAAGACGCTAAATCTTTTCTGTTTCGATTTGTTTCATCGATTGTTTAGCTTTTCTTATTTTAACGATTAGAATAGCCAAAGATAAGACAAAGCAAATACTTCCTATTACAATTAGATTATTTAAATGTGGTTGAATTAACGCAGGATCGCCTTTTTCGATGAAAAGTATTCGGAATATTTTCAAATAATGTGTTAATGGAATGCAATCTGCAATTGCTTGAATCCATTTTGGCATTTGACTTAAAGGCCATGTAAATCCACTTAAAATGAAACTTGGTGTTGCAACAACCATCAAAACTTCGGTTGCTTTTAATTGGCTTGGAAGGAGAATGCTGACTAAAAATCCTAAAAAACAAACGGCTAAAATAAATGCAAGAGAAGAAGTGAAGAATGGCCAAAATTCGGTTTCTAATTTCATGTCATAAAACATTCCGAACCAATAATACAGCATATATATAAATACTGACATAAATAAATAAGGGAAAGTTTTTACGAATAAAATGGTAAACGGATTGGATGATTTTGAGATCAATTCATTAAATGTCCTATTCTCAAATTCTGAAGCAAATGAAAGTGCTAAACCTAATAATAAAACTTGTTGTAATACCGTTAATAAAACACCTGGAAGCATAAAATATAAGTAGTTTCCACTTCTGATATTTTGGCGAATCATCGTTGATTTGAATGGTTCGTAGCTTTGTGTTGCAATATATTCTGGAACACCTTGTTTTCGAGCTGTTTCTATTGAAATACCAGCTTTCATTGTTGTTAAAACTGTAGTAATTGCGATTGCCGCTGTATTAGAAGTTAACGTATTTGAAGCATCTACAAAATAAGCGATTTCAGGTAATTTTTTTTGTTGTACATCAGACTGAAAGTTTCGAGGAATAACAACCACAACTTCAGCTCCGATTGCTAAAGCTTTATTCTTAGAATCAAATGTTGAAGGTAAAACTTCAGCAACTTTCACCGATTCATTTTCATCTAACATCTGAATAATTTTCTGACTTGTCATCGTATGATCTTCGTCTACAACAATAATTGGTAAATTGGTTACATTTCCTTTTTTATAAACATTTCCGATCAGAACACCATACATAATAGGTGCTCCCAAGAATAAAATTGGTAAAACAGGATTCTTGAAGAAAAGTTTGAATTCTCGTATAATTAAATGAAAAATCGTTTTCATCAGAATTTATTTAGCGTTAAGATCCAAAATTACATTTGCTTTTGTCAATAGTTGAGCAGCTTGTTTATAGTCAACAGGAACAACTTTCACTTCATATTGCGATTGTTGTTGATCAATATCAGGATAAGCAGTCGAAATATTAGCGTACGAATTAAGTACTTTTATCGAAACAATTTTACCTTTCAAAACCATATTATTTTTATAAGGAACTTTTAAATTGACGATTTGATTTTTTTGCAATTGTCCGATTTTATTCTCAGGAATTGTGAATCTAAAAAATGTAGTTTCTCCCAAAATTCCGTTTGCAATAGAATATCCAGCCAAAGCCAATTCTCCAACTTTTAGATTAATTGTTTCAACCGTCATATCTTGTGGTGCTTTGATGTGTCTTTCCGCTTCTGCAACATCTACTTCTTGCAAAGCTCCCAAAGCACGTTCTTTTTGTCCTAAAGCCATTTGTTGTTGCTCTACACGCGTTCCATTTTCGGCATCAGCTAATTCAGCTTTTGCAGCTAAATATTGGTTTTTAGCGCCTTGATATTTCGCATAAACTTCATCATAACTTTGTTGCGGAACAAGACTATCTCGAAGCATATTTTTTAGTCGATGATTTGATTTTTCAGCATAATCTAATTGTTCCTTCAAACCAGCAACTTTTGCACGCAATTGTTTTAATTGATTATCTGTTGCACCTTTTTTAGCCATTTCGTATTGAGCTTCGGCAGAATTTACAGCGCCTTCTGCTTGACTTTTTTTCGCGTCAACTTCTGGTAATTGTAAGACAAAAAGCGTTTGTCCTTTTTTTACTTCATCGCCTTCGTGAACTAATATTTGATCTATTTTTCCTGGGATTTTTGTTACAACGCTAATTTGATCGCGCTCAATTTTACCTTGAAAAATAGTTTGCTGTTCTTTTTTATTTTCCTTGTCAGATGATTTACAGTTTGTAATAAAAATTAATCCGCTTAAAGCAAAAATATAGGATAATGTATTTTTCATGATTTTAATTTGAGATTTGATTAAATAATTCTCCAGAAGTTTGAAGTAATTCGTAGGTTTTAGAGCGTTGATCTAAGATTTGAGCATAATAACCTAGATTGGCTTTGTAATAATCATTTTCGGCAGCCAAACGTTCAGTTACATCTATTAATCCTTCTTGAAATCGTCTTGAAGCGATTTCTAAATTATTTGTTGCAATGGTATTTTGTTGATTATTTACTTTTAATTTTTCAGTAGAAGTTTCATAATCAATTTTGTTTTTACTTAATAATAAATTCAGTTTTTCTTGCGAATTTCTCAACTTGTTTTCATTTATTAAAATGTCAGTTTTTGCTTGTGCTAATTTATTTTTGTGTTGTCCGCCATCCAACAATTCCCACTTTGCGCCAATACCAATCAAAATATTAGGGAACATCGAAAATTGGTTCATTTTTAAATTAACATCACCTAATACATCACCATCTTTTAATTTGAAATGACTTCCAAAAATTGAGGTGTAATTGGTATTCGCGAATGCAAAAACTTGCGGTAAATGTGAACCTTTTTCCTTTTGATACAGAAATTCGTAAGCTTTTACAGAGTGTTCAAGTGCTTTCAATTCTTTTTTATTTTCTAAAGTATAGCTTGAAGCAAGAATATCAATAGGTGTAAGTTCGTATTGAATTTGTTGAAGATCTTGTTCAGATAGATGCGTCAACATTTCTAATTTTTTGTATAGCAATTGTCGATTACCGTTCAATTCTACTTGTCGGGCTTCTAACTCTAGAATTGCTAATTTTATTTTTTCCCGATCGTATGGAATAGCTAAACCATTTTGAATTGCTTTCTGCACTTTAAGATGTTCTTTATCCAATCGTTTTGCAGAATTTGAAATTAATTCTTCTACTTTGACCAATAACATCAATTGATCATAAGTTTGTAAAATATCTTTGGTTATAGTTTCTTTTTCGGCTTCTTTCAAATAATCTAAAGCAGTACTTTTTTCCTGAATAGCATTCAACGCATTTGGAATTTGTAATCCCGAAAATATAATTTGAGTGGCGTTAACTCCAACAGTAAATAATCCTGCAGAGGTATTGAATTTTTGATTACCCGAAAACAATTCTGTGGACAAAATATCGATTGATTTGGTTGGAATATCGATAATTCCGTTCGAGTTTAGATAACCACCCAGCGCAATTGCAGATAAACTTGGTTGTTGTTTACCTTTTACTTCGTTATATTGGTAATTGTTTTTCTCGACTTCCAATTGTTTATTTTTTAATTCGTAACTCGACTCAATCGCTTTTTCAACAGGCAATCGAAGTTGCGGATCAATCAATTGTTGTGCAAATCCCGAAATAGAAGTCAATAATGGAATAAAAGATAAATATCGTATAATAGGCATCCTATAATTTTAGCATAAAATTAACAAAAAATATACCATGAATAAAAGTCAATATTAGAATGTCATTAAAAATAAAAATCCTGAAACTTTTTAAGGGTTCAGGACTTCCAAAAGTTGCCAAAAAAATGGCGCATAGTTCAATGTATTTAATATTTATTATCAATAATATCCAACGTTTCGTTTAATGATTCTTTCATCATTTTCTCTAAATAATCCGTCGTACTTTTATTGATTGTTTCGTCTATATATTTAGTTCCACCAATTGTTTCGCTATATTTTAAAGCATTATTTTTAAGGTCTAAAATATTAATATAGACATATGTTTTTGCGATGTATTTCTGTTTGTTGGCAGGATCATAATCAAGACCCGATTTTACATTAATCAAAACTAAATCATCTTGATTAATCGCTTTTTTTAAATCATTAAATTTAACTTGATTTACATTTTCCTTTGTGATTAATTCATTTGGAACTAAGTTTTTATCAAATTTATCAATCATTTGATAAGTATACTTGTTATCGTTTAATATTTTCTCAGATTTATCACGAATTATTTTTACAATATCAAATTTAGAATTTATTTGTTTAAGCTGATTTTCAATTGATTTTGAATCAATGTTTTGATCTAAATTTTGAGAATTATGATCAAAAAAACCAAGAGAATCTATGTTAATGAGAACACCAACTTTGTTTACAGGAACGTCTAAAGCATTTTCGTAAGTTACCGTATTAAGTGCTAATTCTTTTGGAGCTTCTTTTTTTTGCTCGCAAGATTGGGTAAAAAACAATACCCCAACAATAAAATAAACTAATTTTTTCATACACTATCCTATTACCTCTTTAAAGGTAGTGATTTATAATGTTTTATAATAAAATTATTGCTAATAATTTTCTTCTTCTTCATCGTCAAAAGTTTTGGCAATTTTTTCAATGTTTAAGCTTTTTGCCATCGCATCAAAAATCTCTTTATAAGTGCCGTTCATTTTGTAGACATCTTCATGAATCCCGTGTTCTACAACTTCGCCTTGTTTCATCACGTATGTATAATCGGCATCGATAATTTGAGAAATACTATGCGAAATAATGATAACTGTTCGATCTTTTTTGATGGCATCCAAACTATTTTTAATCTGTTCTGTCGCAATTGCATCCAAACTTGCAGTAGGTTCGTCTAGAAAAATAATTGGTGGATTTTTGAGAAACATACGTGCTATGGCGATGCGTTGTTGTTGACCGCCAGATAACAATAAGGCTTTGGATTGATAACCTTCTGGCAAGTCCATAATTTGTTCATGAATATAAGCGCGTTTTGCAGCATCTTCTATTTCTCCGAAAGTTGCGTTTACATTTCCATAACGAATATTTTCTTCAATTGTTCCATTAAAAATGTGATTTTTTTGTAAAACCAACCCAATATTATCACGTAAAAATTGCGTGTCATATTCTTCTAAATCAATTCCATCAAGTAGAATTTTTCCAGAATCAGGTTGATAAAATTTATCTAACAAATTAATCACTGTACTTTTTCCAGCACCAGACAAACCAACTAAAGCAGTAATTTTATTGGGTTGAATTGTCATGTTGATATTTTTCAAGGCTTTGTAACCATTTGGATAAGAAAAGTCAACATTTTGGATTTCGAATTTTCCTTTTAGATTTGTTGGAAGATAATTCCCAGATGATTCTTTTTCATTGTCTGCTTTCAAAATTCCAAAGAAACTTTCGGAATAAATCATAGCATCATTCATTTCATCGTAAATACGATGCAGTTGACGAATAGGCGCAGAAACGTTGTTAAACAACAAAATATGAAACATAATTGCACCAATTGTCATTTGTCCGTCAAGAACCAAATACGAAGTTAAAATAATGATAATCACTACGCCAAACTGCTCGATAAAAGATTTTAAACCATCAAAAAAGAAGCTTGTTTTGCGTGTTTGCATTTGATTATTCGTCAATTCTTTTTGCAAATCAAGTTGTTTTTTACCTTCTATATCTTCTCGGTTAAATGATTTAATTACTGTAATTGAATCAATTATGCTGATAATTCCTTGTGATTTTTGTTCACGATAACCTCTTAAGTTTCGTCGCCAACCACTCAGCTTTTTCGCTTGCTGTTGCGTGATAATGAAATAAATCGGAACGATACAAAGTCCAACCAATCCAACATAAAAATTAGCATTGAACATTAAAATTAAAGCAACAATTGAATTGGCAAAAAGTGGAAGAATATCGATAAAAAAGTTTTGAACTAAACGTGTCAAACTTTCAATTCCTCTGTCAATACGGGTTTGAAGTTTTCCTGCTTGATTATCTTGATTTGTATAAAATGCCATTCTATACGTCAAAATCTTTTCGATAATGGTTTGTGCTAAATCTTGTGAAACTAAGATTCTAAGCTTTTCACCATAATATTTTTGACCAAATGTGATAAAAGCATTCAAGATTTCTTTTGTCATCAAAACAATTGAAATAAACGAAATGATTTTCAGACCTTCTTTTAATCCTTTTCCAGCTTCAACCAAACCATTTATAGAATCTACGGTATACTGTAAAATAAGGGCGTTTACCTGTGACGTAAAAGATCCAACTAAGGTTAGGAGCAAAGTTGCGACAACCAAAGAACGATAAGGTTTTACAAATGGACGTAGATTTTTAAACAGTTGAATGATTGTCATTTATTATTCTTTTAACGGTTGTTCTTTCACAAAAACGTGACCAACTTTTGTGAAATCGTAAGCAATCTCGTATAAATACTCTAATAGATCTTCAATCAGTTCAGAATCATTTTGCAAAGCCTCTGTTTCAATTTCAGTATATGCAACAGTTTTTTCTCCAAATTCTATTGTTTTAGGTAAATTTTCTGTTTCATATTCGCCATAAAGCCGAATGTTTTGTAACAATAATTGCAAAATTTTCTTCATCAATCGAATGTGTTCTGAAGTTAAAATAACAGAATTGTTTTTCTTTAAAATTTTAACTAAACCAACTGAATATGAGACAAATGACTGGTTGAAAATGGTGAATTTATTCAGTACGTTAGCATTTTCTTGTTTTCCTTTCGGTTCAGAAATTACACGTTGAAAAACTGAATTAATATTTGCCATTGCAATAAAAACATCTTTTCTAGCTAACTTATAATCAGTTGTAGAAACTTCGTTGTCTGCTAATTTTTTAAAAACCAAATAAATAAACTCATAATTTGCAATCAATGCTTTTTGAATATATTCGTTCATATTATTTTTTTCCCAAGTTGGTAAAATCAAATAACTCGAAATAAACGCCATAAATCCTCCAACAAGTGTGTCAATAAAACGTTCTTGAATAATATACAATGAATCTTTTTGCGAATAAAAACTAAACGAAATAAGAATATATGCGGTTAAATAAAATGTACCAATTGCATATTTATGACGAATAAAAGTGTAAGCCATCAACATGAAAATAAGCATTAAAGCAAATCGGATACTGTGTTGAGGAATAATCAATAATATTAAAACCCCAACTAATCCACCGCCAATTGTTCCTTTCAAACGCTGAAAGTTTCGCTTTTTTGTTACGCTAAAACCAGGTTTTAAAATCACTAAAACTGTCATCAAAATCCAGTAACTATGGTAAGTCATCGGAATAATAAACGTGACACCATAAGCTAATAACATTACAATTGATGCACGAATTGCATGTCTAAAAATTGAAGATTTTAGATTCAGATGATCTTTTAATTTTCGTAAAGAATAATCAACTGTAGGTTCAAAATGTTCGGCATGATCCAGTGGATTTTTCTTTTTTTCTGTGAATGAATCATCATAGAAAAATTTATGGATAAACTCTATTTTATAAACAATTTGCTTTAAATTGATGTAAATTTTAGATAAAACGATTGGTTTTTGTCCTTCTGCATATAATTCTTTGATAGCATCATCAATCTTTTTCAACTCAACTTCAAAGTCAAAAGTAGGTTGTTTAGGACGTTTGTTCGAGTTAATATGATAAGCAATCATTTTAAGCTCATGCGCTAATTTATTCATTAAATTATAGATTTTGCGCATTGCTTTTGTATCACCGTAAACTTCTCGAATTTTCACATAATCGTATTGATTTGCTGTTACATTTTCAAATATATCCACCAAATCAGAAAAAATAAACACAATCGAACGCCCAATTGGTGTCAGGTCTTTTACCAATTTTTTGTTCGAAAAAACTAATTCACGAACTAAACTTTGTTTTTCGTTAATTACAACATGTTCATCGATTAATTTTTTGATAATATCATCGTAATTAGAGTCTTTATCAAACATAGAAGCCTTGATTCGAATGTATTCAGAAATATGAATCATTGTATCAGCTAAGTTTTGCTGCGCCATACGATAAGGACGAAAGGTACTAATAGCTAGGCTAAAAATAGTGTACCAAGCTGCTCCAGCAGTCACAAAAAGTGCAATATGAAGAGGACTTAACTCATGTCGTAAATCATTCATATTCATTACCATTGACATCATAATGACCATTCCAAGCGCACTTGTACGTTGTCCCCAAACGGTTAACATGTTAGAAAAGAATACGATAAGTGTTAAACAAATACCTAGAAATATTGGGTAACTGTTAATCGTTTTGGTGAAATATGAAACAAGGAAAATCAAGAGCACGGAAAGCCACATCAGGTTTCGGCGTTCTTTAAATGGACCAGGTGTATCCGTCATGTGTGCTAAAACTGCACCAAGACTTATCGTTACACCGGCATATAAATCGCCAAACAAGCTGGCTACGATAGGCGGAATGATAATCGCTAAAGAAGTTTTTAAGCCATCTGAAAGCGCTTCTCCGTAGATAAAGTTTTCAATTTTATTGATGATTTTCAAGTGTAATTTTTTAAGGTTGAAAATTGTTGTATAAAATTAACACAACTTTTTTCGAAACCCAACTAAACTCGTGAAGTTTTTAGAATATGAAAACCATCAATGCTTTGAGTAAAAATTAAAGTTGTTGTACCACCATCAATAATTTTGAATTTTTTCTTGATAACGTCTATTGGCTGATTGTAATTTTTGACTAATAAATTCGCTTTTGTTTTTAGAATTTCTTTTTTTTGATTTTTAATTTCTTCTTCAATCAAGTAAATTTTTCCAGGAAAATTCTCTAAAAGTTCATTCGAAGTATACAAATGAGTATTCTGATGAAGTTTATGAAGATTGAATTTTTCGCTCAATAATTTGAAAGCACCAGTTTTTAGAATCGCAACATTTGGTTCGTAAATATAACGTTGAATTCCTCCAAAACTTGCATTCGCACTATATTCTTCTTCAAAATGAAAAGAAAATTCGGATTGATTATTTTCTAAATTAACAGCTTTTATCAAAGGGTTTTTTGTTGAAGAATTTTTATCTAAAATGATTAGAAAATCTTTCACTTCATTTTTTAATGCAACAATGTGTATTTCAAAAATTGAATCAATTTGTTGTAGGGTAGAAGTGATGTCTAATAAAGGCGAAAGCTTGATGATAATTTTCTCTGTTTTTTCGGAAAAAGTTGGAATCCATTCTAAAATATTTGGCTCTAAATCTTCCAAAATAAATTTTCTTCCGCTCGAATTTCTTCTTGCTGGATCGAGATAAATAACATCAAATTTTAATGTAGGATTTTCTTCAAAAAAAGACTGAAAAGTTCCTGTATAGGTTTCTAAATTTGGCGCTAAAATTTTAGCATTATGTTGTACAATCTCACTCAATTCAGGATTTTGTTCGATGTGATATACTTTGTCAAAATTCTTTGCAAAAGCCATGGTATCAATTCCAAAACCTGCGGTTAAATCAATCAAATTTTTTCCTTTAACTAAAGTTGATTTATAATTTGCTGTGGCTTCTGAACTTGCTTGTTCCAAATTAATTGAAGGCGGAAAATAAATATTTTCTGTCGAATAAAGTGTTGGAAATTTATGTTTTGAAACTTGAATTCCTTTCAATTGTTGTGCAATTTCAGCAGAAGAAATTTCTTCAAACAACGATTTTTTCAAACCTATAGATTTGATGTCTTCATGTTCGATTATTTTCAGATAATCTTGAAATTCTTTTGTTAAAATAGTTGGATTCAAAATGTTATTTTTTGACGTAAAATATTATTTTATTAAACACAAAACTTCAGTATCCATCACAGCTACTGAAGTTTCGATTATATTATTAAGTTCTTTTAATGAAATTGGCATCCAATTCATGTAAAAACTATTTTTTTTCCTCTTTTTCTGCCAAACGAGTTGGAACAATCGGAACAAAAAGTGCTTGTTTTACCACTTTTTCTTTTGGCGATTTCTCAATCACATCTGCAGGGTTTCTAAATTTGTTTACACCAATTAATTTAATGGTTTGCTCATCGAAATCTTTTTGCTCTTTTTTCGCGCTTGTGTAAATAAAATCTTGAATAGTTTCATTTTGTAAAGCATTTACAAAACCTCCTACATTTTGTATTGTTTTAAACAATTCTAACGCATTTTCAGCCATTTGATTTGTCAAACTTTCAATGTAGAAAGAACCAGCAGCAGGATCAGTAAATTGATTCAAATAAGATTCTTTTTGTAACAATAATTGTTGTTTTGCGGCTAATTCTAATCCAAAATCAGACTCTTTATTAACTTCATCATATGATCCAACAAAAATAGCGTCACTTGATCCGAAGATAGCCGAAGAAGCTTCTATTGTAGAGCGAATAACGTTGTTGTAAATATCTAATTTAGATTTATTGCGATCGGATGTTGAAGTGAAAATAAATGCTTCACTTTCTTTATTATATTGCTCCAAAATCATTTTCCATAAAAAGCGAAATGCTCTTAATTTCGCAACTTCGAAGAAATAATTACTTCCAACAGCAAATTTAAAATAAATTTTGTCCGCAATATCAGCTCCAAAATTTTCTAAATATTCTACTGCATGTGCAAGTGTAATCGCAATTTGTTGAACATGATTTGCTCCAGCATTTTGATAAACATCTCCTTGAATTGAAATTACTTTTTCGAAATTTTTCAATGCCAAAGCTTCTTTCACCAATTCTTTTGATGCTTTTTCTGAATCATTTTGCCAAAGTCCATTCTGTGCCAAATATCCATAAATATCTAAATCTAAATATTTCAGATTTGGAAGATTTTCAAGCGATTTTAAATCAGAAGTTCCATTATATTTAATAAATAAATCTAGATAATTAGGAAGTTCTAACGATGAATCAATTTGATTTTGATTAATCAAATATCCATACAAAAAGCTGTAATCTTGGTTTTTATTTCCAGTATATTTCGAAATAATTTTCCAATCTTTTGAGGATTTTGGTAATGGTTGTACAGCCGAATAATCGACATCATCCTTTGTATATAATGGTTTTACATTTATTTGATCGTTCGTTCCCCAAACCAAAGTTTCATTATATTCTAAACCTTTTAGCTCGACTTGAACTTTATTTTTCCATTCTTTTTCAGAAATAGAATCAAAATTTTCAAATAACTTACTCATTTTCTTTATTTTGCGGCTTCGTAACTTTTTCTTGCTGAATGATAAAAATATCTTCATCATCTTTTTTCAAGAAATGCTTTTCTCTTGCAATCCTTTCAATTTCAGCAGGATTACTATTTAGTTGATTTAATTTTTCAGACTCAGTATCCAAGTGTTCTTGGTAATATTGTTGATCAACTTCTAATAATTTGATTTGTTTATCCAACTCGCGATGTACGAAAAAAGAATTTTGGTCGAAAAAAATCATCCAAACAGCAAACGCAACCGTTAGAACAAAGTAACGATTCCAAACAAATTTGAATACACGTGTATCCTTAATTTTTCTTTTCGGTACTTCTGGTGTAAGTTCTTTGTCAAAGATTTCTTCCGATTTTTCTTTCATTATACAGTAGTTTTCGAGTTGAGTTTTTCTTTAATTACAGTTGATAAAACTTTGATTGCGACAGAATTTTTCTTTTTCATATTCGGAATAATAATGTCTGCATAGTTTTTAGATGGTTCTATAAATTGCTGATGCATAGGTTTTAACGTTTTTTGATAACGTGTTAAAACTTCGTCTAAATCGCGCCCACGTTCTTGTATATCACGGCGTACGCGACGAATTAAACGTTCGTCAGAATCTGCATGAACAAAGATTTTTACATCAAATAAATCGCGTAAATCTGGGTCAGTCAATACCAAAATTCCTTCTACAATAATAACCGATTGTGGATGTGTTAAAATCGTTTCTTCCTTGCGACTATGCGTAATAAACGAATAGACAGGTTGTTCTATTGATACGCCATTTTTCAATAAAGCGACATGTTCTTTTAGTAATTCGAAATCAATTGATCTTGGGTGATCAAAATTGATCTTAGAACGTTCATCAAAAGATAATTCAGGATGATCTTTATAATAATTATCTTGAGAAATAACGATAACGCTTTCCGCGTTAAGATCTCTTAAAATATTATTTACAACAGTTGTTTTTCCCGAACCTGTTCCTCCTGCAATTCCTATTACTAGCATTTTTGTTTTATTATTTTTTTTAATTTCGTTTGATGTTTCCATTGCAAGAGTTCTCGTAAAATTTCCTTAAAGATAAAATTTTCCTATCAGAAATTAAAATAAAAAGAAATCGATTCTTGCAAAATTTTAAATGTTGTCGTGAAGAAGTTTTGGTTGATTGATTTTGAGAAAAGAAATAATTATCGATGCATTTAAAAAATGATTGATTTATTATTCGATTATTTAGATGTAACTCAAACATTTAGGTTTATTTATACAAAAAAAGTACTTTGCAGTACTTGGTTTCTCTTAATCGGATGCAAAGGAAAGAAAAAAATATAAAAACTTTATCTTTTTTATCATTATATTTATAAGATCAGAACTATTACCCGTAGTGCATTTAGGTAA